>JAUWMS010000133.1 GCA_030613045.1 Candidatus Latescibacterota bacterium
TTTCCGGACGTGCCCAGTCCTTCCGACACGGCCGCCATATTGCCGGTTCCTCCGATCCAGGAACCCGCCAGCGCGCCAACCCCTTTCCAGGCTTCCGGGCCGAGATATCCACGCCCCAAAAACTAAGCGATGGGCGCGCCGATCACCACGCCCGCGGTTCCGATGCGCATCACAAACACCCCGCGCTCCATCACCTTCCCGGTGGATCGGACATTGACGTCGAGCAGGAGCAAGATCAGAAAGAACGGCAGCAAGCTCTCTCCCATCCAGCCATATACCGGAGCCTTCGGCGTAATCAATCCCGTATTGGAAAAAATGACCGGCAGGACGTAGATAAAGAGCAGCGGGGGCACGTAGTTGAACAGTTTCCAGCCCGTCCGTTTCTCTAAGAAAAACCACAGCGCGGCATTGGCCGCCAAAATAAACAGAATCCCCGTTGAATGGGTGATCAAAGCGTTCTCCATATTTATACCTCCATAAAGCTATTTCCCTGTAATGATGCGGTCTCGCAGGTCATTTATGTTTTATCCATCTTTGTTGGGCCTAACGGTTGAGCGGCGCGGCGGCCCATGCCCTGTGCCCTCGCTCACCTACTCGGTGGTTATCCGCGCAAACCCGCAACGCTTCATGATAGCCTCGTTCGCTCCAACGAGATGTCAGGCTGATCATTTTATTATCAACTTGGCCGCCACATCAGTTTTCCATATTTGGTGCAGTTCTGCCCATTCAGCAGATGACGCACCCAATCTCGAAGCTTGGCGCGGATGGACCAGCGGAAGAACCCCGAGCTGCCGACCCCGTATTTTGAATGAGTGAATCTGGCCATAGCTCTCAGCTTCTTTCCCAAAATCAGAAAGCTTCTGGTATTGCGGCTCCAGATGGGAAAAGAACCATTCGATAGGTTTATCCCCAAGTAAGACAAGAATTGCGGCTTGGGATTGCACAAATTCATCCCAGATTTCCTCCCGGCGTTCCTCGCTTGGACCACTGGTTGGAGCCGGTTGGAGGGTCGGCTTCGGTAGATCATACTCCTCCAAATACGGCAGATATTCACGCTCGATGGCTGCTCGCTGGTTGTCATTTATATGGGCATACGGATAGATATCGCTCAGCCAGACATCACTTCTGCTCATTCCGAGAGGAGACAGATATTCATTGTCAAGTGAGCGACCGCTTGGGCCGTTCAGTTGGGGTGCGGCAGGAGCAAGCTTGCCGAGAGGATCGGGGACCGGAATCTCATTAATGATAGATTCCGCGCAATCCCCTCTCCAGAATATTTCAGGTTCGCTTGCCACAGCCAAGGCGGAAACACGGATCTTCTCATCAGCTCCCAGCCAGCGGGCATGCACAGCACTGGCATACACACCAAGAATGAAGACATTCTTGGGAGAGCGATCTGCCTGCACAACTGGCTTGACTTTCTTCCCAAAGGGAAAAACCCCAAAATCATGCATAAGTGGCCTCCGATTGATCAACCCAACCTTAGATATACGGCCTAAATGCCGTCTTATATTACGCCAACGCGGCTTCTTCTGTTGCGATTATTGAATAAAACCAATACCTCTACCTTCACCTTCACCTGCCCTCCTCCACCTCAATCGCCGCACGCTCCACCCGGATCGCATCATACAAGCCCTGTTCCGGTATGGGAGGATCGTGCGCAACGAACTCCGGGATGTTGAAGCTCGCCAGAGGCATATCCTCCAAAGGAAGGCGCACCGCCGGGGAGGCGTGCCCCTCATCATCTATGCGCGTGAGATAAAGCCGGGCGTAAATCCCATCGTCCCGCTTGGTGGCAAAGACCAGCCAATGCCCGTTGGACGACCAACTGTGCCAGGAATCCGCCGCGTACGGGGCATTGCACGCCAGGCGGTGCGGCAACCCATCCAGATCCCCGGACATCAGATAGAGATCGCTGGAGGATTTGATCAGGCATCCCCCATCGGATTGACAGAAGGACAGCCACTTCCCGTTCGGCGAGAACCTGGGATAATAGTTGCTCCGCCCGTTTTGAGAGGCTCCGGGAAGCGGTCTCGGAGCGCCGCCATCACCGTTGTTGAAGGGAACCACAAAAAGCTCAAAGTGCGTGAACGCCGGATGTTCCCCTGCCGGAGCCGCCGCAAACACGACCGCATCGGCCTCGGGCGTCCAGCGGGGATACATCTCCAATACGTCCGGTTCGGAAGCTCCGGGAAGGAGATACGCGCTGTTCCGGGAAGGCTCGTAGATGGCTATGTCTGAAGTGGGACAACTGACGGACTGGGTCTCATGCACCATAGGCTGCAGAGCAGTCACCTGCTGATTGGCCGAAAGCGCCAGCCGTTCTCCGTCCGGGGACCACGCCATATACGTGCTCATCTGGATGGAAAACGGAAGCCGCACCTTCCAACCCTTCCCGGCGGAAATGTCGTACATCCCGAGATACACTTTGAGCGCATAGTCCCCCTTCGCCCTATACCGCACCTGAATCCCAACCACGCCCTCGTCGCCGCTTTTGGAGGAGAAGGTATGGCAGTTGATGCAATACTTCCGCCGCGCCTGGATAAAGGGCCGGGTGCGGAAAGAACGAATATCCCGCACGAACGTATCCGGCGTCTTGCGCCCGTGGAAAGGCGGAGGCACGAGCCGATACACGATGAAGTCGTCCGCCGGCCATGGCGAAATGCGGAACCGAATTTTTGGGGAGACGTCCACGCCCGATCCGGCCTGCTCTCTGCGAATGCCCTTTACCTGAATCCAGACCGCTCTCCGGGGA
This sequence comes from Candidatus Latescibacterota bacterium, assembly GCA_030613045.1. Lineage (GTDB taxonomy): Bacteria > Latescibacterota > 4484-107 > 4484-107 > 4484-107 > 4484-107. The sequence goes on from JAUWMS010000133.1 coordinate 2,756, forward strand.
GACTCGCTGCAAATCTTCTCCCATATCTTCGGGGGAAACCACCACCGCTGCTCCCGGGTCAGAAACTTCTGCGTCAGGGAGGTCTCCTCCACGCCAACCTCCACCTGCCAGAAATCGTTCCGGGGATCCTCCCACTCCACACAGGGCGGACACAGGTTCAGAGGAAACACCGCGCCCTCGGGAGGATAGCTGATCCGGAGTGACCGGGCGGGCATCCGCTCCCGGTGCACTGTGGGAGAACGCAGGCGCACCACCGCCGTGGCCCCCGTGACCGCATCGGGACTTCGGCGCGTCGGCGACTCCGACTCCTCGACAGCGGACATCTCCATCCAGTCCGACGACACGGGAGGAGGCGATACAAGATCCGGCGTCTCGTGAGGAGAAGCGGAGGCATAGCGCTCGTATGCTTCCGCGTCGTACGTGCACACCGAACGGTACGCAGGCTCTCCGGCCTCCACCGCGCGAACCGGGCCTGAGAACAGCATAGAGAGCTTGCGCTCCACGAAGCGGTCAAAGCTCCGTTTTGCCAGAATCAGCCCGATGGCCACAATCAGTACAACTATGATCGTAACTACTGTGCGAATAGAGCGCATAGCTAATTTTATGGTTCCACGAGGTTTGCAGTGATCCGCTGCACGGTCAACTTGAGCTTTCGTTGGTGACGCAGAGCGTCAAATAGGCGGTCCCACGCAGAGCGTGGGAACGAGATGAGAGGCTGGGGGGCAGTCCCTTCAGGGACTTCGTGATGTTTCCAGTAACGGCTTCCAGCCCGTCTATCCTACGGTTGTCCCCACCCGACCAGTCGATTCTCCTCCTATTGGGCTGAATCGACCAGATGGGCCTTATACAATTTGAGCCGTGCGGCGATCTGCTCGCCCAACTCACTTTGCCCGGACGAAAGGGCAAGCTGAAGGGCGTGTCTGGCTTGCTGGACCGCTGCGTCGTAGCGTCCCATTTCCGCATACGCGGCCGCGAGAACGTCTAAGGGCTTTGGATACCTGTATCCTGTCTTCCGGCATACCCGTTCCGCCAATTGCGCGGCCAGAGCGCCGTTGCGCAGATCCGGGTCCGAGCAGGTAGCGAGCAGCCAGGAGAGCGTGATAGACAGATTGAGGTCATCGGGCAGGTTGTTCAGGGCCTGTCCCAACGCAGCAATGGCCTCTTTGAACCGGCCCTGACTCATCAGGACTTTGGATAGATTGGCGTGTGCACGCTCGTACGTGGGCAAGAGGCGGACGGCTTGCCGGAAGTGCCCGACGGCCTCCTCGAACTTCTTTTGCTGGACGAGGGCGATCCCCAGGTCGTCGTGCACCTCGGCCTGACCCGGCTGAAACCGCAGAGCCTGCCGGTACTGCTCGACGGCTTCTTCAAATTTCCCCAGAGCGGCCAAAGCCTTCCCCAGTTCGTAATGCGCACTCGCAAAGGACGGTTTAAGCTGCAGGGCCTGCCGGAAATGGCCGATGCCTTCCCCGAGTCTTCTCCGGGAGATCAAGAGTTTTCCCAATGTTTTGTGGATGACCGCATTGCCCGAATCGAGATTCAGGACAAACTGAAGATGCCCGATGGCCTCGTCTAAGTCCTTCCGACGCTCCGGCCCCTCCGGTCTCGTGTCGGCTCGTTTGCCGAACAAAATACCGAGGGTAGCGTGCACGGTCCCGCTCGCCGGATCCAGTTCATTGGCACGCAGCCCCGCATCCATCGCCTCCTTGTATGCGCCCGCCTGCGAGGCCGCCAGGCACTTTATCGCCCATACATACGCACAAGAAGGGAGCGACGCCACCGCGAAACGAAGCTCGGACAGCGCGCGGTCGGGCCGATCCTTCCGTATCAGAGCGATCCCCGTCTCCAAGTGGATCACCGGATCATCTGGATGGGTTTCGCTCAACCGGAGAACCGTTTCAATCGGCGGGGGATGGTATCCTTCCCGCGTGACGTATTGCAGCCACGCCGGATCCGGCGGCTGAATAACCGGCGGCGCTTCGGAGGCTATAAGCCTGCTCCGCTTAGCCTCCGACTTCGTCCGCATCCGGGCCACCGCGGGATGGGACGGCGCGATCTCTTCGGCGCGCTCCAACAACCGAACCGCCGCGGCCACGTACCCTTTCCCCATCCAGATCTCAGCCAACCGCTCCATCGCCCCTATGTGGTATGGATTGGCGGTCAGCACCGCTCCGAACGCCTCCTGTGCATACTCCGGTGCGCCTGCTGCGTAAAACAATTCGGCTTTCGTCCACCTGTTGGTCTGGAATTGCAGGCCGCTCTCCTCGTGCCGGGCCATCCTCAGATGAACGGCGGCGGCCAGATAATCCCCTTGGGCGCAATAATACCGGCTCATCACGAGACAGGGCGCGTGAAGCTGCTTTCTCGCCGGGGAAAACAAAACGCGCAGGGCTTGCTCCTGCTCCCCGCGCTGAAGATAGCTGGCTCCCAATTCCATGGCAGCCCGCTCGCTATTCGGATTGATCTGAATCACCCGGCTCCAATACGCCATCGGCGAACGGGACGCGAGATTGAGCCGCACCTGCTGAATCCCATAATACAAACACAAGATCGCCACAAAGACACCAAGCCACCAAGAACCTCGTGGTGCGTGGTGCGTGGTGCGTGGGGGACTAATTTCGGATTTCGGATTTCGGATTTCGGATTGAAACCCCCGCGATCCGCGATCCGCTATGCCTCCAAGAAAAAAGGCAAATCCCACCAGAGGGAAATAGAGATAGGGCCAGGCGACATACGCCTCCACTCGGTTCCAGAGCATCGAAACAAAGGGGAGCAACGACCCAAAAAACAAAAAGACGCCCAGGCCCGCCCAGCGTCTTCTCAAAACCATCCATCCTCCGGCAAGCAGCACTCCGAGATTCACCAGCGCCCAGAGCAGAAATCTTGGATGGGAAAAGCGGAAAATCCGATCCAGTGTCTCGTGCAGCGGCACGGGAAGGTCCCACCCCAACAACAGCCCTCTTGCATACCGGCCCGTAGCCCCCACCGCCGAGAAAAAACTATACCAACCCGCACCCGGCGGAAAGGCCGCGTACTTGTATTGAAGGGGAGGAGGCGTATAGAATAGATAGAAGGGAGAGAGAAGCAAGCAGCATATCCCAAAGGGCATCAGGCGACGGACCGCCTCTCGGAATCCCGACCGCCGAAATACCGCCTCATACACCACGAGGACAAGGGGAAGCGTGAGCAGTACTTTGGAAGTAAGCAATCCCAGGATGAACAACACCAACGCCGCAACGTAAACCCTTTTTCGCAAACCGCGTTCGTAAGTCAGATAGCAACAAAACGTCCCAAGATAGAACGTCAGGCCGAGTACGTAGTGGAAATAGTTCACATTATTGACCACCACCGAACTCAACGGATGGAACGCAAAAATCGCCGAGGCGACTCCCGCGCTCCAAAGATGTTCGGAAAAATGTCGAACGAGTACAAAAACCAGGATCGCATTCAACGCATGGAAAGCTAACATCCACAAGTGCCAGAAGACCGCATTCTCCGCTCCGACGAACGTGCGCACCACAGCCAGCAGCACATAGCTCAGCGGACGAAACTGTCCGTCCGTGAACATCGTAAAATCTCTGGAGAAGATCAACGGCACATTGCGCCACCAAGACAAAAGCGGCAGACGCAACATGCTCCCCTCGTGCGCGATAAACGCGGGACTGGACAAGCTCGCCCAGAACGCACCTAAAAGCCCCACGCTCAATAACATTCCCACCAGCATTCCGGGATGTTTCGCAAAAATTCTGGACATCGCCAATCTCCGAAGGTCCGTTCGGTGTCAGGCACGATAGCGCCGTCTGCGTCCCGACCTCCCTACGCCACTGACGTGGCTTACTGCAAACTCAAAACTAAGTATCTGGACAAAATTGTTTTCTTATGCCCCCCACGAAATACACGAAATACACGAAAGAACCCAAAGCGTTTCAAACCTGCATTATTCATAAACTTCAGCTATGAAGGCCGGAAATTCAGGAGGCCAAATAAACCCGTAAACGGGTAACTCCGACACCCGATGAGACGGAGGCCAATAGAGAGACGGAGTTCCCGCTTTAGCGGTCTATACCCTGG
>JAUWMS010000118.1 GCA_030613045.1 Candidatus Latescibacterota bacterium
CCTCGATTTTCGTCCCCTCGAACACCGTCCGTCCCACGCCCTTCATGCCCCGTTCCACTTCGTCGGACGACATGATGGGCACGGAAGTCTCTCCCGAGACGAGCGCCGTCATTCCGAACAAAGCGATCCATATCCTGAGTATGCTTTTGACCAAAACAACCTCCTTACGTCAATTAAGGTTCGAACATTGGATATTGGAAATTCGAAATTCGAAATTGAAAATTGGAAATTGGATATTGAAAATCGGATATCGAATATCGAATATCGAATGCTCAATGTCGAATGTCGAAATCTAATATCGAATTCTGCATCCTGAAACGTACCTAAAAGTGTCCCCTCTGTCAAGAAAAATCCACGCCGGAGCCATGCAGAAATCCGCAACTTTTGTCGGAATTCCGACAAAAAATCCTATCCTCCCCAAAAAGAAAAAACGGCGAATGCCCCTCCTGCCTCAACCGGTGCCTTATCCCACAAGACAAAAAGGCCCCTCTTCGTTTTTTTAGCTGCCGCCCCTCTTTTGGCACGGAAATTGCGATTGACTTGTGTAGACTTCTGTAAAACAAACGACCTCCCTTTTTACAGAGTTTACTTAAAAACCCCTTCCAAGTAGGAACCTCCGGGTGACCGAAAAAGGAAGGGGCTTTTTTTTGCGGGTTCCGACGTATCCATTTGCCTGTAAAATTCACAGGGAAGGCGTTTCACGCCCGCCGTCATGGATCTCCGGGATCGGGCAGACCCGAAAGGTCTTATGCTATCCGACCGAACAAATTGTGCGGAGCCATTCCACAAAAGTGCCGGTCTTTCAAAAAAAAATCCGAAATCACTTGCGGATTTGGTCCAAATGTTATATATTTCTGCGTCCTTTTTTTTCGTTCTCATCCCCGAGACAGGAGTAAAACCGTTGAGCAAATTTTCCAAAATTCCATTGAGCCGGGAGGGCGGTGCGCTGGCCAAGTATCTGGAGGAAATCGGCGAGCACCATCCTCTGTCCTCCGAGAAGGAAATTGAACTTGCGGAACGCATTCGGGAAGGCGATCAGAAGGCCAGAGACAAGCTGGTGCAGGCCAATCTGCGTTTCGTGGTCAGTGTGGCTAAGGAATACCAGAATCAGGGGATGCCCCTCGGAGATCTGATCAACGAGGGAAACGTGGGTCTCATCAAAGCCGCCGAACGGTTCGATGGTGCCAAGGGATTCAAGTTCATCTCATACGCGGTCTGGTGGATCCGACAGGCCATTCTTCAGGCGCTGGCGGAACAGTCGCGCATTGTTCGTATGCCCCTCAATCGCGTGGGCGCACTCTACAAAATCTCCAAAGCCTCCGCCCGGTTAGAGCAGAAAATGGAGAAGACGCCCAATGCGGAGGACATTGCCAGGAGCTTGGATATGTCTCCCAAAGAAGTCGCAAAAACGCTCACCAGCGGACGGAGACACCGTTCGCTCGACGCGCCCCTTGGAAAAAATGACGACGACGGCAGCCTCTTCGATCTGATCCGCGACGAAAGCCATGCCTCGCCGGAGGAAGACGTGATTGACGACTCGCTCCGGGAACAGATCGCGACCGTACTGAGCAGCCTCGGAGAGCGGGAGGCTCAGATCATCAGGCTATACTATGGGATCGGACGAGAGGAGGCGCTCACATTGGATGAAATCGGGGAACGGTATGGCCTTACCCGGGAGCGCATTCGACAGATCAAGGAGAAGGCGCTGCGCAGGTTGCGTCACATCTCCCGAAGCAGAAGGTTGCGGCCCTATCTGGAATAGAGAAAAAAACAGCATCAATGACAAATTTCAAAATCCGAATGCCAGGAGAAAATAGAATACTTTTCCATAGGGAAAATAGAATACTTTTCCCTAGTCGATTCTCCTTTTATTGGGCTGAATCGACTTAATGAATGTCAAATTCCAAAGCCCAAGACCCAACCCCGTCTTCCGGAATTCGTGCACAAGGGCAGGGAGTTGCTTTGAGTGTTTTGACATTTGGATTTTGAGCTTGATTTGACATTTGGAATTTGGGTTTTGACATTTTCAGGTCGCACGCTTTTCCTACTCTGACAAAGTGACCTTAGCGCCCTTCTGGAGGGCTTTCGTAAGTTGCTGAGAGTCAAAGACAAAAATGGAAATTCCTTTGCTACGAACTTACTAATAACCGTTTGCAGGTCCCATTTTGCATTTTGCAACCCGCATTTTGCATTCTTCGAAGAGGAGTATTTTGTGAGATCCATCATTCAGAAAGGGGCGAGCGTCGCTGAGGCGGTGGCCCAGGCGCTCACCCGCCTTGCCCGGAGCAAAGAAGAGGTGAACATCGAGGTATTGGATTCCCCCAAAAGGGGATGGCTGGGGCTCTTCGGAGTGCGCCCTGTTCGGGTCAGGGTCACGGAGCGGAACCCGGAGGAGATCAAAATCGCCGTCATCGAGGAGGTCACGAGCGCGTTGCTCCGGTTGCTCCATACGCAGGCCACTATCAAGGCCAACGCAAAAAACGGCACCTTCCACGTTTCGGTGTACCCGGATCAGGATACGGGGTTGATCATCGGGAAACATGGACAAACCATAGATGCGCTGGAACACATCCTGGGAAAAATGGTCCGGACGCGGCTGCAGGATATGACTCGCATCTCCCTCGACGTGGCCGACTATCGGGAGCGGCAGTTGGATAAGGTGCGGCGGGACACGCTTCAATCCGTTCGGAAAGCCCTCTCTTCAAACGATAAGGTGGTCACGGAACCCCTCACGACCGAGGGACTCAAGGCCGCACTCGGCGCGATAGCCAAATCCGAAAAAATATCCTATACCATTATCGGGCAGGGGCTTTACAAGAACATTATTCTTTCTCCGAAGCAGGACAGGGCCTCAAAAACGGTTTCATAAAAAAACATGCCGCCGGCCACCACCAGCGGCATGTTTTTGGTCTTCGGACTTTCAATTTCGGATTGAAAAACCGCCCTTCGAGTTCGGATCCCGAACAAACTCACCACGGAGACACACAGCGCGGCAAAGCCGCAAACAAACTCCAAAAACAATGGGACACGGATTACACGGATTTGCACGGATCAAACAAAGTAACTGTAGGTAAAAATCCGGACAATCCGACCCATCTTCGCTCAACAAAAATCTTGCCAAAAACCAAGATTTTACAGGTTAGTAGCATAGATAACTGCAGGTAGAGGTTGCCGTGTTTTGCCTTTACCTTTACCTGCCTTTCTCCGCGCTCTTTGCGTCTCCGCGGTGAGGTTTCATTCCGCAATCCGAAATCCCCAATCCCCAATCAAAAATCTCCCGTCATCCCGCCATCTGTTTTCGCAGATAGGTGGGATACTCCAGATCGTCCGGACGCACGGTTCGGATTTCTCCCCGCTCCACCACGAACTGCTGTTTGGCCAGTCGCTCCTTTCGCATAAACGTGGGAAGCTCTCCGGCGATACCTTGCTGTTCGGGGAACTCCAACAAATTGGGTCCCATGATCTCCGCCTCCTTCTTCGCCGAGCCGTTGAACCCGGTGGCGATTACGGTCACCCGGATCTCGTCTCCCAGCATCTCGTCGATCACCGCCCCGAAGATGATATTCGCATCCTCCCCCGCGGCATCGCTGATCACCATCGTCGCATCGCTCGCCGCGAACAAGGTCAAGCCTTCTCCGCCGGAGATGTTCACCAGAACCCCCTTGGCGCCGGCGATGGATACCTCCTCGAGCAGCGGACTGGAGATGGCTTCCTGCGCGGCTTTCACCGCGCCATCCTCGCCCGAAGCGCATCCCGTACCCAACAACGCGTCTCCCATTCCCAGCATCACGGTCCGCACGTCGTTGAAGTCCAGATTGATCAGACCCGGCACCGAGATCAGATCGGAGATGCCCCGGGTGGCTTTAAGGAGAATATCGTCGGCCATGGCAAACGCGTCGGTCAGGGTCGTGGATCGCTCGGCCACGGCCAGCAGACGCTGGTTGGGAATCACGATCAGGGTATCCACTTTGTCCCGAAGTTCCTCGATGCCCTCCTCCGCGTTCTTCATACGCTTGCGCCCCTCGAACAGGAAGGGACGCGTCACCACCCCCACCGTGAGCGCCCCCACCTCCTTGGCGATCTCGGCGATCACGGGAGCCGCCCCGGTACCGGTGCCCCCCCCCATCCCCGCCGTCACAAAAACCATATCCGCATCCGAAAGCTGCTCGGCCACCTGATCCTTGTTTTCCTCGATGGCCCGGCGACCCACCTCCGGAACCGCACCTGCCCCGAGACCCCGGGTGATGTCGGTCCCGATCTGAATCTTGATCGCAGCCAACGTCCGCTCCAAAGCCTGAACATCCGTATTTACCGCCATAAATTCCACCCCTCCCAATCCCGCCGAAATCATCCGATTGACCGCATTCCCCCCGCCCCCTCCCACCCCAACCACCTTCATCCGGGCACCGCTGACGGTACGCTCGCTGTCCATGGAAAATGTCATGATATTCCCCCCTCGCTTCCATTGGTGAGTGGTGAATGGTGATTGGTGGGAGAGGTGAAATCCACTCACCACTCACCATTCACTACTCACTGGTTTTAAACGAATTCCTGAAACCATCTTTTCATCCGGCTCAGGATTTTATAGAACAACCGGTCTCCCTTCGCGCCGGCGATCATACCTCCCCCACGCGAGCGATGCATGGCTCCATAGAGCACCAATCCCACCCCTGTGGCATGGATCGGACTGGTGACTTCCTCCGTGAGTCCCGTCACCCCTTGGGGGACGCCCAGTCGAACCGGAAGACCAAAGATACGCTCCGCCAATTCCGCCGTGCCATCCATCATCGCGCCACCGCCGGTAAGCACCATCCCGGTGGACATCAGTTCTGCGTAGTCCGTACGTTTGATCTCCCGGAGCGCCAGGGTGAAAATCTCTTCCATCCTCGGCTCGATGATCGCGCACAACTCCTCCCGGGCCACTTCCCGGAGCGCGCGTCCTCCCACCCCGGGCACCGGGATCATCGCGTCCCCCTCCACGAGGGAACCCAGTGCGCAACCGTGCTCGATTTTGATCTGCTCCGCTTGTTCGGAGGGCGTCCGCAGTCCGATGGCCATATCCCGCGTCACGTTGTTCCCGCCGAAGCCAATGACCGCGGTATGCCGGATGCTCCCATCGAAAAACAGGGCGATATCGGTCGTGCCACCTCCTACGTCCAAAAGCCCCACGCCCAAATCCTTCTCATCCTGTGAAAGCACCGAATAGCTGGAGGCCAAAGGCTCCAGCACCACATCCTCCACCTCGATTCCGGCGCGACGGATGCTCTCGCAGATGTTCTGCGCGGACGTGACCGCACCGGTGACGATGTGCACCTCGGCTTCGAGACGCACCCCGGCCATCCCCACCGGATCTTTGATCCCCGGCTGATTGTCCACGATATACTCCTGCGGAAGCACATGGAGAATCTCCCGATCCATCGGGATCGCCACGGCCTTCGCCGCTTCGATCACCCGATCCACATCGTCCCGTGTAATCTCATTCCCGTCCCCGTCTCCCCGGGACACCGCGATCACGCCCCGACTGTTGATGCTCCGGATATGATCTCCGGCAATGCCCGCGTAAACCGAACCGATCTTTACCCCGGCCATCAACTCGGCCTCGCTCACGGCCTTTTCGATGGACCGGACCGTTTTCTCTATGTTGATCACGACCCCCCGACGCAGCCCCACAGAGGGGCTTGTCCCCGCGCCGATTATTTTCGGTTCCTCACCCGCTCCCACCAGGGCGACGATCGCACTGATCTTGGTGGTTCCGATGTCCAAACCGGCAACGATCTCTTCTCTGTTCATAGCCCCCTACCTCATGGTTCATTGGTGATTGGGTATTGGTCATTGGATATTGGATATTGGTCTGCATTTGGCCGTCGTCCTAACCAATCGACCTGTCAAGGATCCGGGATCGACAATCAGGAATACCGATCTTCCTGATCCCTGCCACCTGACCCCTGACCCCTGAATTTGGCGTCAAAACCTGGCAACCACCTGTCCTTCGAATCGCACATCGAGATAGCGCGGGACGCGATGTTTCGAGGGGATCTGGTTCAGCGCCGCCCGTAAGGGGCCGATTTTCCGCTCAAAATCTCCCCGCCCCCACTTCACCTTCATTCCCCCATCAATCAAGTAGAGCATCAAGCCTTCCCGGGATCCGAGACAGATCTCCGAGATCACCGCGATCAAGCCCGGCTCCCGCGCGCGCATCTCGTTTATAAACCGGATTCCCTCCTTCAACCGGAGCGATTGAATAACGCGGCCGGGCTCCGTGGTGTCGGCTCCAATGGAAGTGAAGATCGGGAGATCCGGCATCCTCTCCGGAGGAAAGGGCGGCAAGAGGACGCCTTCCGAGTCCACGCCATAAAGCCGCTCCCGCGCGAGCAGCGCAATGGGCTCCCGCTCCGTGATCGAGATCGCGATCCGGTCCGGAAGCCTCCGGGAGAGGCGCACCGTCTTCACCATCGGATCCTTCCGAATCCTCGCCGCCGCCTCCGTCAGGGCCACCGAGAAGAGATTCTGTCCCGGCTCAATCTGTGCCAGCGACCGGATACGATCCACCGTCAGCACCCGATTCCCGCTGATCGTGACCTCCTTCAGTCGAAACAGCGCCATGTGCGTTGCCACGGAGTACGCCCTCTGAAAAGCAAATAGCACCGCTCCGATCACCATCGCACTCAGAAGGATCCTCCGCCCGATCTTTCTCCGGCGCGGCTTGGCGCGTCCGATCATAGGCGAGATAGTCTGGGATGCGGAAACCCTCGATTTATTTTTCTTTCTTCGTTTTTTGTTGTTCATCGTTTTTCTCACCGCAAGTGCGCAAAGAACGCAGAGCACTTCAATGAGGAATAGGGTTCATTGTTCACGGTCTTTCTCTGCGCACTTTGCGCCTTTGCGGTGCGTTTTTCTCTTTTTCAATAAGGCCATCAGTTCGCCCCCGACCTGCTCGATGTCCCCTGCGCCCATCACGATTACCAAATCTCCGGGACACGCCAGATCGGCCATAGTCTGAGCTACTTTATTTCTATCCGCAACGTAGTGAACTTCGGGAGCGCCGCTTCGCTCGGCCGCCTCGGCCACCAACGCGCCGGTCACCCCGGGCAGCGGCGCTTCCCGCGCGGGATACACATCGGTGACCACGAGCACATCTGCCTGAGAAAAGGCGCGGCCGAAGTCCCCGGCAAAATCGCGCGTGCGGCTGTATAGATGGGGCTGAAAGGCCACGAGGATGCGTTCGTAGGCTCCCTGCCGGGCCGCCTCGAGCGTGGCGGTCACCTCCGTGGGATGATGGGCGTAATCA
>JAUWMS010000421.1 GCA_030613045.1 Candidatus Latescibacterota bacterium
CGCCGCCCGTTGGACCGTAAATAAAATGTATCTCGGCGACGGGCTGTTTTACGATGGCTATGATCCCGGCACCCACGAGATTATGGAACGTCCCTACAACGTGATGGGCCGGCCCCTATTGGATGACGGCGTTCTCTGGAAGGTTTACAAGAAAACCGGCGAGAGGCAATTCCTCGAAGTATTCCTGGAAATTTGCGAACGACTCCTTCGCGATGAGGATCCACCGGGCAACTGGGTCAGCTATCCTCCCTGCGACCCGATGAGCGGAAGCATCCATCCCCGCCATGCATACTGGTGGGGGAGACCGATGATCTACGCCTTCCGGGAGACCGGGGATAAGAGATACTTGGCCTGTGCCCTCCGCGGTGGGCAATGGTATGAGAAGGCCCAGCGCCGGGACGGCGGACTGATCCGGAATACCTACCGGGATTTCAGCACCGATTCCTTCGGGCACGCCACTTCGGGCATTTGCTGCGCCATGATCCTTTGGCGGGAATTGGAGGAAACCCTGGGTGAGAAGCTGTTCCAAAAGTCGCTTGAACTCGCACTGGAGTATTGCCTCAATATGCAGTTTCGCCAGGTATCCGATCCGAATCTGAAGGGCTGCATTCTGGAGAAGGTGCTTCCTCCCGACGGCACCGACGGATCGCCTTATTACATCAGGGATCTGGGGACCATATTCTTCGTGCAGGCGGTGAGTAGATACTTGGAAGCGTAAACGACCTCCCGAAGGTTGAGAACCCGCGGGAGATTCAGAGCACGGACTTGAACACATCCAAAAGGCAGGAGGGCTACACATGGACACGCTTCATGAAATCCATAAACAAAGTCTGGAAAGTCTGAAAAGCATGGCCATTGAAAGGCTGGATGAAGCCACGAAAGGGATAAAGAAGTGGGCGGAGCGGATACGGCCGGAAGACGGCGCAGCGGGTCGTTTCCGCTGGGCGGTTCAATCCACACGGGATGCCAATGTAGCCGGCACGAAGTATGTATTGGGCGCGCTTCAGGGGATTGGCGTGTACGATGAGGTCATCACAGACGAGGATAAGAAGGCGGGAATGGAATGGATACGTTCCATGCACCTTGGGAACGAACAGTACCGGGATCCGGTTATTTGCGACCAAAAGCCGCCCGACTGGCCGGAGAATCAATCCTGGCCTTCGTCGAGTATGCAGATGATCATCAACCAGTATGCCCAGGGGGTATTGCGAAGCTACAGTGGAGCGAAGTTCCCCAGTCCGCCGCCGCCGGAGGGATGGCCCCAGCCGGACGATCCCCCGGAGAAAACGGTGGGGTGGATCAAGTCCAGGCGATTGGATGAGGACCCGTGGGGTGCGGGAAGCCATTCGGCGCGCATGGCCATCTGGATGCTGCAATGGCACAGTGAGGGGCGCATTCCCGTCGAGCCTTTGCTTGAAATCATCGAGTACTTTTACCAAAAACAGGACCCCGAAACCGGTCTTTGGGGATCAACAAAACGACCGCTATTTGAACGAATAAACGGTGCATTCAAGTTGTTCATTTTTTTGCAATATGCATTGGATCTGCCGCTTCCGTATGCCGAAAAAATTGTGGAGAACACCCTGGGAGAATTTTACCGTCCGGACTACGACAAAACGGCCGGGGGATGCGATGAATTCGACAACTGGTATGTGCTTGTTCTGGCCGCCCGGAAGACTGCCGGAACCCAGGCCGAAGAAATTCAAAAGCTGGCGGCCTACCGGATCGAGCGCGTGCTGGATTTGTATCAAAAACCCGATGGCGGATTGAGCTACTATTTGGATCGCTGCTTACCGGGTTGGGGCGAGTGCGATATGGCGCCCTCCCTTCCTCAGGGGGATGCGGTGGCCCTGGCCACGTACGCGGCGGGAATAAATATCTGCGAGGATCTGATTGGATTGAAAGGAAAGACCTCCTGGAGTGGAAAGTGGGGGCACGATAATGCCCGACCGCCGGCAGCGGTGAAAGAGAAGATACAAGATCTTGTTCGAGCCAACCATCTTGTCAGGCAGTAGGTGAAGAATCGGGTGAACATCAACCCGTTAGACAACGAAAATAGTCCTCAGCGCGTGTCTGAGAAGGGACTGATCCACTAAGGATCGGGGATTAAATAACTGTCCCATTTCACCGCGGAGACCGCAGAGCACACAGAGAGAGGAAAGTGAGAAAGTGAGACGGTGAGAACGCACTTTCCCACTCTCCCACTTTCAGATAGCTTCGGGTCTTAGTGGTTGAAGGGTGTCTTCGTTCAACGGGATAAAGGATATTTATTTAGTTCTCAGTCCTAAATGAAACACCGAAAGCGACCTAAAATCCGGGCCGTTCGGAAAATTTTCAAATGAGGAAGTGACTGTATGAACAAGATGTCGAATTTGGATGGCAAAGTGGCGTTCATTGCCGGCGGAGCAGGATACCTTGGATTGCCGGTATGCAGAAAGCTGGCGGAACATGGCGCCTGCGTTGTTGTGGCGGATATAGACAAGGCAAAGACAAAACATGCGGTTGAGGATGTTGCGATCATAGGTTCCGGGAATAAGGTTAAAGGGCTTTTGTTTGATGTGGGCGATGAGCAGTCCATCAGGGGAGCTATCGCGGAGACCGTCGAGGAGTTTGGCGGGCTGGACATCCTGATTAATGCGACGTATAGCGCCGTCGGTAAATTGGTCGAGGAAGTAAGTGCGGATGAGTTCGATGCGACCCTGCACGTCAATATCACAAGCGCCTTTGTGCTCGCACGAGAAGCGGCTCGTGTCATGCGGGAAGGGGGCAGCGTCATCATGTTTGCTTCCATGTATGGTCTGGTTTCTCCTGACCCCAGGATCTATGTTCCGCCGATGAAGCCAAATCCTATCGAGTACGGCGTGGCAAAAGCCGCGATAGTCCACATGGTCAAGTATCTTGCTGTACACTGGGCGCCCCGAAACATCCGTGTAAATGCCATCGCTCCGGGAGCGTTTCCAAACCCGAAAGTACAGAAAGATCATCCTGATTTCATCGGACGGTTGGCTGAAAAAGTGCCATTGGGCCGAATCGGTCGTCAGGATGAGTTGGCGGATATTATTGCGTTTTTGGCTTCTGACAAAGCTTCGTATATGACCGGTCAAACGCTGGTAGTAGATGGCGGTTGGACCGTGTGGTAAATGGCTATGTGGATAGAAAAGCATAGAAGGGAATAACCTCCTACTTACCAACATAGTTTCCGGGTAAACCGCACTTAAAATAGAGGAGAACCCATCATGGCCGAACCCATCATTCGAGGCAGTTTTTTCGACATTCAGCACGTCTATCCCTGGAACGCCCAGTATTGGATAGACCAATGCCGGGATTGGACGGAAGACAATTGGCGCGCCCTCGTAGCCGATATGCACGGAATCGGCATGGAGACGATCATCGCGGTCAGCACGGCTCTGTGGGGAAGACCGTTCTTCCCTGGGTACGAAAAGACCGTGGGTCGCCCGATGAAACTGGG
>JAUWMS010000003.1 GCA_030613045.1 Candidatus Latescibacterota bacterium
CGCTTCTGCCGCTTCCCCTCCCCCTTTTTTCACCGCCGAGCGCGCGGAGTCCGCTGAGAAGACATTATACAAGGTACTGACCTCCAGCCTCTTCAGAGGCTTTATGCCTTTGCCAGTGCCGAGTTCACTCCGGCTTTTCGGGATAAGCACCCAAGCAGGGAAGAGCAAGATTAAGGCAAGTGGAAAAGACTCAAGGAGTCAGGCACAAAGGCACGGAGAAAATCGAAACGAAATTCCCCCTTTTGAGAAAGCGACGTCCATGAAAAAAGATCAGCCGTATGATTGGGAAAACGAACAGGTGGTGGAGCGAAATAAGGAGCCGGGGCACGTTCCCCTGATGCCTTATGCGGACGAGGCGTCCGCCTTAACGGGAAAGCGGGAAGCCTCGCCTTATGTCAAGCTCCTGAACGGAAATTGGAAGTTCCGCTATGCGCCTAACCCGGCATCGGCTCCGGGGGCCTTCCACGAGGCCGATTTTGATGACTCGGCGTGGGATACGATCTCCGTTCCGGGCAACTGGCAGTTGCAGGGGTACGACAAGCCCATCTACGTCAACGTGCAGTATCCGTTTCCCGCCGATCCGCCGCGTGTGCCGCACGAGGACAACCCGACCGGATCGTACCGCAAGACGTTCGGGATCCCGGAGGAGTGGGACGGACGGCGGATTTTCGTCCTCTTCGAGGGCGTGGATTCGGCGTTCGATCTCTGGGCCAACGGCAAGAAGGTCGGATATAGCCAGGGGAGCCGGTTGCCCGCGGAGTTCGATCTCACCTCGTTCGTGCATCCCGGCGAGAATACGATGGCGGTTCGGGTGATCCGCTGGTCGGATGGGAGCTATCTCGAGGATCAGGATTTCTGGCGGCTGAGCGGAATATACCGGGACGTGGTTCTGCGGGCCGCGCCGCCGGTACATGTGCGCGATTTTTGGGTACGCACGGAGTTGGATGAAGCCTACCGGGACGCCATGCTCAAAATCCGGGTCAATGTGCGGAATACCAGCGATTACGTCGCGGCGGATTACGTCGTGGAAGCGAAGCTTTTTGACGGCGATGGGAACCCCGGTTGCGCCGAACCGGTTTCGGGCAAAGTCGAGATCGGAGCGGGCGGCGAGGTCGCGCTGGAATTGGAGCAAGCGGTGTGTGATCCGGAAAAATGGTCGGACGAACATCCCTATTTGTACACGCTGCTCATCTCCCTGAAAGACTCGGAGGGCTGCGTTCTGCAAGTCGAACGCTGCAAGGTGGGTTTCCGAACGGTGGAGGTGAAGGACGGGCAGCTCTGCGTCAACGGCCTGCCTGTTGTGATCAAGGGGGTCAACCGGCACGAGCACGATCCCGATACAGGGCATACAGTGAGTGTGGAATCTATGATCGGCGACATCCGGTTGATGAAACAATTCAACATCAACGCGGTGCGCACCTCGCACTATCCCAACGATCCACGCTGGTATGAGTTGTGCGACCGGTATGGAATCTACCTTTTCGATGAGGCGAATATCGAGACGCACGGGGTCGGAGACCGGCTGACGAAAGATCCGAAGTGGGAGACCGCGTTTATCGAGCGGGCCGTCCGGATGGTGGCGCGGGACAAGAATCATCCCTGCGTGATCGTGTGGTCCCTGGGCAATGAGTCCGGGTACGGGCCGAATCACGACGGGATCGCCGACTGGATCCACGCCAACGATCCCACGCGCCCGGTGCACTATCAGCCGGCGAAGAACGCGCCCATTGTGGATATTCTGGGCCCGATGTATCCGAGCGTGGATCGCATCGTAGAGATGGCTCGGGAACCGGAGGAGACCCGTCCGATTGTGATGTGCGAATACGCGCATTCCATGGGCAACAGCACGGGCAATCTGAAGGAGTATTGGGAAGCGATCGAGCGGTACAAACGGTTGCAAGGCGGATTTATCTGGGATTGGGTGGATCAGGGAATCCGGCGGAAGACGGACGAGGGAGAGGAGTGGTTTGCGTACGGCGGCGATTTCGGGGACGAACCGAATGACGGGCCTTTTTGCATCAACGGGCTGATCGGGCCGGATCGCACGCCGCACCCCGGATTGTGGGAATACAAGAAAAATTTGGAGCCGGTGCGCGTGGAGCCGGTGGATCTGACGGCCGGGAAGGTTCGGATCGTCAACCGGTATCTTTTCTCGGATTTGAGCGGATTGGCACTCTCGTGGACGCTGTGCGCGGACGGCGAGGCGCTTCAGTCCGGCGAGCTTCCGAGGCTGGATACGCCCGCCGGTGGGATCACGTTGGTGACGGTTCCGTTTTGCGAGCCGGAGTTGGCGCCGGGCACGGAGTACTGGCTGACCATGCGGTTCACTCTGGCGCAGGATACGCGGTGGGCGCCGCGCGGGCACGAGGTGGCCTGGGCGCAGTTCAAGCTGCCGTTGGCCGTTCCGGAGGCTCCCGCGTTGCATGTCGGTGCGTTGCCGGAAATTGAGGTGAAGGAATCCGCGACGGCGGTTGCGGTGCGCGGGCGGGACGTCGGTCTGACGTTCGACAAAGACACGGGCCGGATGGTCTCTTTCCGCCAGGAGGATCGGGAGTTGGTATGCGAAGGCCCCGCACTCAATATCTGGCGTGCGCCCACGGACAACGACGCCAACGCGTGGGGCGATCAGACGATGGCGATCCGGTGGCGCGAGGCCGGACTGGACCGGTTGCGGGAGCGGGTGAACGCGATGGAGATGACGCAACTCAATCCGCGGGTGGTGCACGTCCGGGTGGAATCCTTCGTGTGCGCGCCCGACCGGACGGAGGGATTTGAGTGCATTTACACGTACATGGTCTTCGGAAGCGGCGACGTGGTGCTCGATTGCCAGGTGGTGCCTGATAAATCGCTGCCGCCGCTGCCGAGGGTGGGCGTGCGGCTGTTCGTGCCGGACGAATACGACCACTTCAGTTGGTATGGGCGCGGCCCCCACGAAACCTACGCCGACCGGAAATTGGGCGCGAGGATTGGCGTATATGGCGGCTCCGTTGAGGATCAATATGTGCCCTACATCGTGCCGCAGGAGAACGGAAACAAAACGGACGTGCGCTGGGCATCGCTGACCGATGCGGGTGGCGCGGGCCTGCTGATCGTGGGGATGCCGCTGCTGAACGTCAGCGCGCATCATTTCACCGCGCAGGACCTCACCGAAGCCCGGCATACGTACGAGCTCAAGCGGCGCGACGATATCACGCTGAATCTGGACTACGCGCAATCCGGGCTGGGCAACGGGAGCTGCGGTCCGGGCGTGCTGCCGAAATATCTGCTCGAGGCAAGCGCGTATTCCTACCGGCTGAGGCTGAGACCCCTCTCGAAGGGAACGGCATCCCTGGTGGCCCTGAGTAAACAGGTTCTTGAAGGATGGTAAAATGATTCGGATTTCCACAGAAGCTTTTTTGTCTGATCCGTGTTCATCCGTGAGATCCGTGTCCCATTGTTTTTGCTTTTGTTTTGTCCGCTTTGTCGTTTCCCGGTGACAAAAAAAAGGCCCTCCTATAGGATTGCTAAGGAGGGCCATTTTTTGCTCGATTTGAAACTCAACAGATTGAAACTCGACAGGCTTCTCCCACGGATTTAACCTCCCACGAATCCCCGGACTTGGTCGCCGACGTCCTAGTCATAGACAAAGAATTTGTTTCCTTACGGACCTTAGGTGCATTTGTTGCAGAAACTGTCAACACTACGCCAAATCAATACTGACCTTGAGCGTTTTTCCTGCCTTGACCGTGATGGTGGCCACTTGACCGCTGAAGTCCCGACTAAGGGCCCCATCTAAGAAATTTTCGATTTCAAATAGGTGCTTTCAGATCTCTCGTAGAGGCCGGGCGAAGCAACAACGCGCCAAAGGCGCCCAGAAGAGCCACCCCACCGGCAAGCAAGAACGCCGGGAAGAACGAGTGGGCGGCGTCCGCCATGGCGCCGGCAACGCTCGGCCCGAGGGCCTGCCCGATGCCGAAGAAAAGCGTGATAAATCCCAGCGCGGCCGGGGCCAGTCTTGGGCCAAGCACATCGCCACAGGTGGCCGCCATAATCGCCGGAATGCTCCAGGCCGACAGGCCGAATAATATCGCCGAGAGCGTGAAGCCCGGCGGCGCAGGCCACCATGCGAACAAACCGAAGGAACCCGCGTGGATCAAGTACACCATAATCAGGGCGCGCTTGCGGCCGATCACGTCCGAGAGCGTGCCCCAGATCACCCCGCACAGCAGGCTGAACCAGCCCATAGTCATGAACAGCCTCCCGGCTGCTTCCTCGGTGTACCCGCCTTCGGCAATCAGATGTTTGGTAAAGAAGGTCATGTAGATGATGTAGGAAAACCCGAAGGCCACGTACACCAGCCCCAGGTGCCACACCACAGCCGAACGATACACGCGACCCCACTGAAGCGCCTCTGCCAGCGGGCGGGGAACTGGATCCTCAGTCTCTGCTCCCAATGGCTTCAGCCCTATTTCCGAGGGCTGGTTCCGTAAGAGAAGGAAACCGCCAACCGCAAGCAGCAGCGTCACGCCGCCAAAGATAAACCAGCATATACGCCAGCCGCTTTCGCCATAGGCGGACAGGATGCGGGGGACAAGGGGCCCCACGAAGATAAGTCCCACCGATGAACCCGCCACGGCGACGCCCGATGCGAGACCCCTCCGCCGGGTCGCGAACCACGCGGCCATCAACCCCATCACCGGTACATTGCTCGCTCCGCTTCCCATGCCTGTCAGCGCACGCCAGACCGCCGCCGTGAGCAGGCCCTTTGCGAGACCGGTAAACAGCATGCCCACTCCGGCCAGAGCGAGACCCGCTGTGATCACCGCCCGCGGCCCATACCGCGCCGCCAGCGCCCCACCGATCACAGATAGGGTTAGGTAGCCCACCAGATTCGCCGTCGCCAGCACGCCTGCCTGCGTGTTATTCATCCCCAGGCCCACCTGCATAGCGGGCAGCACCACCGTGTATCCAAAACGCGCCAGGCCCAGTGATCCGAACACGACCAGCGTTCCGACGGCGAGCACGACCCAGCCATAGTGGAGACGGGATAAGAAAGAAATCATAGCGGACGTCCTTCCTGCTCCTGGAAGCGAGTTCGGAATCGTATTCCAGCCTTGATCGTGCTTTTGAGACTGAATAGTGCTTCGTACAACTCTGGATTTCAGGGGGGCAAGCAATGGATTCACGATAATCAAAGAAGATGTTGCATGCCGAAATCTTGGTTCACATCATAGAATGCGGGGGCAAACCTTCAATCGCTGGGCCACACTTCTCGTCTTGTTTACCGAAGTAACAGGGACTTCCGCACCTCAACAAACTCCCTCGCCTCCATCCGAACTAAATACACCCCGGAGCCGACTTTTCTTCCGAGATCATCTCGACCATCCCAAACCACCGAATGAGTGCCCGCCTCCACGCGTTCGTCCACCAAGCACCTCACCTCCCGACCCAGCAAATCGCAGATGACTATTTGAACCTCTGAGGCTTCCGGGAGTTGATATCTGATTTCAGTGATGGGATTGAAGGGGTTGGGGAAGTTTTGGGCTAAGGCATATTCGTTGGGTATGTCTGAAACTTCATCAGCATCTAATTCAAATCCCAATGGGCGCACTGTGACCGTCACGCTTTGAACACTCTCGTGTATTCCATCGGTAGCTCTTAGTCGTAAAGTGTATTTTCCTGAAGGAAGCGCTGAGGTATCCCACGACGCCAGCAACTCATTGAACTTGCGCGTTGAAGAAGTGACGATATTCGTCCAAGTTTCGGGCTGCTCGCCTTTACCATATTCCAGTGTCCAGGAGGATAATGAAGAAAGAACGGTAGTGGCGTCCACGCTTATGTTGTCCGCTGCCGTACCAATGACATCAATTTTTGGCCAAACTTGCTGATTCAGAATAGGAGAAACTATATTGACTGCTGGAACGGCATCATTGCCATAGAGATAATCAGCAACGTATATATCAGAATACTCCCAGTGATAATTGGCATACACATAATTGGCATACACAATCTTTGTACCATCAGCCGACCATACAGGAAACACGCATAGGGCAACACCTACATCTGCATTGCTCACAACGGGCTGGGGTGTACCACTTCCGTCCGAATTTGTAACCCAGAGTTCAGCATTTTTATCAATTCCAGCGTCTGAGGTGTAGCAGATCCTTGCCCCATCGGGTGACCAGTGGTTTCTTGAAAGCAATGCGTAGTCATCCGAGGACGAGGGTAAAAATGCATCGCTCACGATCTTTGATGGGTTCCGGCTCCCATCAGAATTTACAACCCACAAATCAGTATTCTTAGACTCCATGCTGTATGATGTATATGCTATTCTCCTGCCATCAGGCGACCAATTAGGCCAGACGCACATACCACTATTTGTAATTCGTTCGGCAGTTCCTGTCCCATCCGAATTCACCAACCAAATTGCCCAAGTTTGATCATCTTCCGGTTCTACATACGCAATTTTCTCCCCATCCGGCGACCAGGAAGGCATTATTGCAAATCCAGCCTTTGTTATTTGGAGTGGTGTTCCACTTCGGTCTGAATTGATGGTCCAAATATCGAATGTCTCAGCACGCCGAGTTCCTTCTCCCCCGGTGTACGCAATCTTTCTTCCATCGGGAGACCACGAATTACTCAAAAAGAGATAGATGTCGCCAGCCCAATCTGCAGGAAAGACATCCTTTACAATTATTTGCGAAACCCCGCTTCCATCAGAATTCATTACCCATATCCCAAAACCTCCAGTGGGGGAATACATCCCATAGGATATTTTTGTCCCATCGGGAGAATAGGAAGGATGAACCGCATATTCACCAGAAGAAACGCTTAGGAGTCGTTTGGTGCTGGGAGTGATATTCGGCCATCCTACGAAATCCTGATCGGTTTGGCTACTCTCGAGAGGTGAGTATGAAAGGGAATCCGGTAAGAAATGGTAGCCGGTCAAAGAAGGCGTTACTGTGTAGTTACCTTCCTCTAACCCAGTGAAACTGTATTGACCAGTTTCTCCAGGATATGTGGACAGCCTTGCAGCCCCAGTTAAAGTCAACAGGACATCTGTAACACTGGCAGTACCCCCGTTGAGAGTCACTTTTCCAGAAATGCTGTTCATAGAAACGGACGGCGAAAACCAAACGTCGTTTTTCCAATCAATATCATCTGGCGAACTACTCCAACCAACTCCGCCCAAAATCCAAATCTTGTTGTGAAAAACAACGGAGGAATGACCACCACGTGCCCCCCAGACAGCCGAGTTGGTAGCCCGGCCCCAATCGCCACCATCGTTCGAATACCATACATCCGAGAAACAAGAACGGCCTGACCTGTTCTCAATCAGCCCACCGATAAGCCATATCTTGTCATCATAGACTACAGAAGCATACGATACTCTTAGTGGTGTAAAAAAATTGGAAACTGATATCTGATTCCAATCTCGTCCATTTGTTGAAGACCAAACGTCACAGACCGGATCTCTGAAATCATTTCCCAGACCAATTGATCCCCCAATAATCCACATCTTGTTGTCATAGACGACTGATGTATGGTCTTTTCGTTTTGACCAGGGCGCCGATCCAACAGCCTGAATCCAATTCTGGCCATTCTCAGAATACCAAACGTCTGAGACAGAATCTCGGCCGATCAGTCCACCGATAACCCACATTTTGTTGTCATAGACGACCGATGTATGTCGTGTCCGTGCTGTCCAAGGTGCTGATTCAATAGATTGGGTCCATTTATGACCGTCTTGAGAATACCAAACATCTGAGCACATCCCGTCGTAAGTTGAATCATCTCGATCGCCGCCGATAACCCACATCTTGTTGTCAAAAACAATGGATGTATGGCCATAACGACACCCCCAAGGAGTTGAGTCAGTTACCATGTGCCAGCTCACGCCGTCAGTTGAACACCAGACATCGGATAGGTTCTGGTCATATCCCCTGTCATCTTCGTTAAATCCTCCCATAATCCATATCTTGCCATCAAAAACAACGGACGTGAAGCATATACGACCAGCCCAAGGTGCTGAGTCCGTCGCTTGCACCCATTCTGCCCCAATCGAAGTTTCATCATCCTGCTCCCAAGCCACCAGATCCTTGTCCGAGACACCAGATGCACAGCAGCGGATTGTCGCCTGGCCATTTTCATAGTCCGCGTCATGAGCGGCCTCTAATGTCACTGTTTGATAGGTGTTCCAGGTTGAGGTGGAAAAAGTGAGCGAGGAACCGGATCTAACCGAAATGTCGCTGTCCCCACTGGTTCGAGCTACCGAGATAATTATCGTTTTTGGAGGTTGTGCACTCAACTTCACTTGAAATGTGGCTGTTTCACCTTCAGGCACTATCACCGATTCATGTGATGAAATGATCTTGGGAACCGGCGGAGAGTACCACACATCACTATATATTTCATAATCAGGAGAATCAGTTATTCCTCCTATAACCCACATCCTGCTGTTGTGGACCACAGACGTGTGAGAAAATCGTGCAGGCCATCCCGGTGAGTATGTAGCTTTCGTCCAATTTATGCCGTCGTAAGAATACCAAGCGTCGTCCAGATTCTGTCCGTTTCCATCCTTTCCCCCAAAAATCCATATTCTGTCGTCAAAGACAACGGACGTATGCCCGATTCGATCAAACCAACCCGCAGAATCGGTTGTCCGATTCCAAGTCACACCGTCCGCAGAATACCAGACTTCGTTTTCTCCGAGAAGCCACATTTTACCATCATGTATCACTGACGCATAGCCCGCACCACCAGGAGCTGAGTCGGTAGCCTTGTACCAAGTTACACCGTCCGTAGAATAGCAGACTTCGCTTCCTCCGAGAAGCCACATTTTACCATCATGTATTACTGACGCATAGCCCGCACCACCAGGGGCTACACCGCCAGGGGCTAAGTCGGTAACTTGTGACCAATTTACACCATCCGACGAACACCAGATATCTCTATATGTTTTGTAACAGGGAGTCCAACTATTGGTGGTTCGTTTGACCCAATGAGCATATCCTCCAATAACCCACATTTTGTCGTCGTAAACAACAGAAGTATGATTCTGCCGCGGACCCCAGGGGGCTGAGTCGGTGACCTGTATCCAATTTTTGCCGTCCGGCGAGCACCAAACGTCACTTTGGCCTACACTGAAGGAAACACTCGTGAACCCAAAATCGAGCGTTTCTCTCTTGGTGCCTCCGATGACCCATATCTTTCCATCGTACACAATCGAGCTATTGCCGCTGCAGTTAGACCATGGGGCCGATCCCGTTGCTTGAGTCCAATGAGTTGTGCTCTGGCTATCATATGTATATTCGTAGCTCCATCCCGAATAGCCCGTTTCATTACCAACAGCATCTCTGGCCTTCACCCTATACTTATACTGATGATTTACGTCTAATCCATTATCGGCATAGTAAGTGCTTGTCTGCCATACAGAGTCATCACCTCCAGATCCTCCAGTGGGACTGCCCCCACAATCAAAGTAGTACTCGATTGGTGTGGATACATCATCGGAAGCAGTAGTAGCCCTCATTGAAATTGAAGAGGTGCTGGTCGCATAGGGCTTTGTATGCCAAGTCATTGGGTCAGGTTCCGGCGCGGCGGCATCTGTCGGTCCGGTCTTGTCAATCCTGATATCCTCTATTTGTAATGTAATATCTATGTCCGAAAGAAGCAGGTTGCCGCCCAGCGCAAATGCTTTGCACCAGCTATCCACGGAAATGTACAAATAGTAATTTTTGCCTTCTTCCAAAGAATAGGCTATTGGGCTTAGTGAGAACGACTTGTCAATTGGCCCGAATACAGGATCCAAATTCGTTTTCGCCCAGTCTGAGATCTGAAACAATGTCTTAGCTATTTCCACAACATCCTTCAAATCCTTGACATTTCCTGCCAAAATCCAAAGAATATCATAAGCAGCTTTGGTAAGTATCCTAATCTCGGCTTCTTTTGTGTCCGTTGAATAGATGCTCAAATAGTCACCAATTGCATTTGCCAAGGAGCTTTTGTGCGCGGTTTGTATATAAGACTCCACTTCCGCCTTGAAATAAGTGGCGTCATTCCCTGGGATTAGGGGAATTGATAATCCCGCATTAGATATCACCGCAGAATACGTTCCACGCACTGTGATCGAGTAGCTTCCTGTTTCGGATACCGTAAACGGGACGTATATTATATCTACTACGTGAACACCTTGTTTTCCAACCCCTGCCGCTATGGCCTGTGCGTGGTGACAAATCAGCCCGGATTGGGGTTCAATTGCACCGTCATCATCGAATTTGCTGCCTGCGGTGCAGCATAACAAATCCTCACTACGGGTTGTTGTGTGTTTCCCTTCCGCATTGTCAAGCAGTATAGGGGCTGATTGGGCTTGTGCTACTATGCAGGCACAAAACACGATGGTTGCCAAGAAAACCAAACGACTTCGAAATCTTACAATTATAGCACACCTCCTTTTGCTGAAAAACCATCGTCCATTCTTTGATGATCTTCGGATATTTCCCCCAACAAAAAAAAGCCGAACCACACAAAGAGATACCAACTCTTCGGCAGTCCGGCGATCCTGGCTTTACAACCCACACACCTGAGCCCTACACCAAGCCTTAGATCCGTGGCTTTGCATCCCGCCCTTTTGAGCGGTTTGCCTTTCTCGGAGTCCAAATAGAAAGACCAGATACATACCTCACAGCGTCCCTGTATCTGGGAGATGTTTTCACCGTCTTCCATATATGCAGCCTCCTGAAAGAGTGGGAACCATCCGACTTGTTTGGTGGAACAGAACAAAATCAATATAAACAACATCCGTCAGCTTGTCAAGACTTTTTCTCTCCCCTAAACCAGACAATAGAAATGCAGCAAGGATTATGAAAGCAGCCTCTTGAGTAGAGTTCTTTCCCTATCGCAGATATTTCTTAGTGCACGAAATCACAATTACGATGACGGTTTTTGCGACTTGGCATGGAGACTCTTCACTGCGTTTAGAGTGACAAACGCTGTCATTCTGGTGTAGCCGAAAAATCTCCCATAATCAGGTTACGCCATAATATCTATGATTTCGTGCACAAAGTAATCCATCATACGCCTCCATTTCGGGCGAGATAGACCGAGATCGGCGCGGGCCCGGCATCACAGCACTCGTTCATCATGCCGGGCAACGGTTGACCGATCACAGCCTCGATCCGCTTTCGCTGCATCGCGACCACGTCCGGGTATCGGTGCACCACGTTGATCCGCTCCTCGGGGTCCTGCCGGAGATCGTAGAGTTCCGGCTCCGGATCTTCGTACCCCACGCCCACCACGTAGTTCCATTGGTCGTCCCGGACCGAAACCCGTGCCTCTGCTCTGCCATTGCAGAATCGGGCCCATCCGATCACCACGTGGTCTCGAATCGAGGCCGCCTTCCCCATTACCAGTGGCCATGCGTTTTGGCCTTCCATGGGCTGGACGATGCCCAATAGGGCCAGCGCCGTGGCCGGGATGTCGTGTGCCTGCACGAATCCATCTACACGCTGGCCTTCCGGTGTGCCCGGATGCCGGACGTAGAGGTTCAGCCGCGTATTATACGGATGCAGGTGGTCCGGGCCTTTGCCGACCTGACCGTGATCGAACATCTGCGTACCGTGATCGGACGTGAGGACGACGAGGGTATCCTCCCGCCTTCCCAGTGCGTCCAGCTTATCCAAGAGATGTCCCACCCACCGGTCCACAAGGGTCACCTCTCCGAAGTAGAGCGCCTCGAGTCGCTCGTCCTCTTCCGAGGATCGCTCCCCGCCCAGACCGGGATAGATGAAGTCCAGACCCTTGTACCCTTTCATGTACTTCTCCGCATACGCCTCCGGTGGATCCCACGGCTCGTGCGGATCGAAGCTGTCCACCCAGAGAAAGAACGGCGCGTTCGTGTGGTTGTCCTCCAGCCAGTCCGCAGCCGCACGGAAGACGCGCGCGCACTGGTAGTCCGCCTCGTTCTTCCGACCCCGCTGATTGTAGAGGTACTGCACGAGCGCGGGATACTTGCGATATTGATCCGGCTCCCTCAGAGATCGCCGGAGTCCCTCCGCGATCATCTCCGGCGTGCCGCCTTTCCAGTTGTCCGTCTCCTGTCCCCGCACGAATTCGTACGTCATAAATCCCCGCGTGTAGTTCATCGTCGGCTTGAACATGTGATACGTGTCCCCTACCAGGCCGGTCATATATCCCCGTTCGCGCAGGATTTCGGCCAAGGTGTCCTGCTCGGGTGGGATCTTGTGCCAGCCCGGGGCGTGGTGCCAATGCCCCCTCCGGTCGAAGTTCCACCGCCAGGGGAAGGACCGCATGCCGGTCATGGCCGAACGCCGCATCTGGAGCGTGGGCTGTCCTTCTCCGAACGCGTTTGTGAAGCACACGGACTCTTCGGCGAAGCGATCCAGGTTCGGAGTCTCCACGTGGCTCAGCTTCTGTCCTTTTCCGATGATGTCCGCGCGAAACGTATCCAGACAGATGATCACAAGATTCATGGCACTTGCTCTCCTTTCCTCTGATTCCCTCGCAATAGGGTGAAGCTACGCAGATGGCTATCCCACAATCCTGAGTTGGGTAAGACGGAATCCCTAAGCAACGTCGGTGTCTTTGTCAAGTCTTTTCTTGATGTATAGGAGAGTATAAAATGTGATTGCGGAAATGGGTGCTTATTCCGATATTATCGGCATGGCTACCCTACCAAACACAGGTGAAATTCTGAAATTTCCCCATAACAACCGGATTGAAATCCCGTTTCCGGGGGACTTTGTTTTTATCCGTGAGATCCGTGTCCCATTGTCTTTGTCGAGGACCTTTCTTTTGGACTGCCTCGACTGGTCGAGGACCTTTCTCTTGGACTGCCTCGACTATGGGTTTTGTTTGTACCTCTGCTGCTCTGCGGTCTTTGCGTCGAAAAAGAAAAAGGCCCTCCTGTGGGATTGCTAAGGAGGGCCATTCTATGCCCGGTTAGGAGGGCCTTTTTTTCTCGATCCGGAAATCAACCGATTGAAACTCGACAGGCTTCTCCCACGGATCGAACCTCCCAGGAATCCCCAGACTTGGTCGCCGTCGCCCAATTTAAGACCTCGGCTTCGTCGCCGACGCCATAGTCGTACACGAAGAATTCGCTCCCCTCCGGATAGGAGGCTTCGAGCACCGCCTCGTTCGCCTCCGGATGCGCCTCCCGGTCTATGTGAACATCGTGCGGCTGATTGTAATAGGCGATGATGCCGGTGATGCCCCGGATCACGAAAGCGCCCCCTCCGGAAGCATTTTCCATCGTGGCTCCGACGTACTCGGAATAGCGATCCACAAAGGTTCCGTCCGCCTGGGGCGCGAGACCGGCGAAGACCATCTGGCCGCAGCTTTTCAGGATGCCGTCGGCCACTCCGGTGACTTTCCCCGCACCGATGCACGAGTCGAAGTCGAGTGTCAATTCCCACGCGCCGTCCGTCAACGTCTGAGCGGACACAATCGTGTACATCGCGCTGTGCCGCCGGTTGTGAAAACGGATGCGCTGTCCCGCGAGATTCAATTTGCCGGGAAATCCCTCGATCCGTACCGTGCGCCTCGCGCGATCCACCGCACTAATTTCACCCCGAAGCGTTGCCGCATTCAGCTTGAGCGAAACGTCTCCGATCCGCGCGAACGTGCCTCCGAAGATCGCCACCCGGTTCGTACGCCCGGCGGATGAAGTGACCACCGCATACGCCGCGTCCGTAGAAAATTCCTCCGCTTCGCCCCCCCGTCCGGAGTACCCCGGCTGCATGACGATGAGATCGGTCCCGCCTATACGCTTCACCTCGATGCACACCGGATCGAATTCGGATTGCGGATTCTGAACTTCGCACTCTGCGTCCATCTTCACTTTGAGACGCTGCGCGTTCGTTATGACCGATTTCGCTCCGCGCGGTTCAATGACGGTGACGAACTGGCTGGAGAGCCGGTTCTCCTCCGTCCGAAGCACGAAGGTGTTGGAGAGCGATTCATCCCCTTTCCGCGAGAAATAGGCCATTTTGAGCTTATATTGTTTCGGGTTGGCCGGGGGCCTGCCGTCTCCCACCTCTAACAACGTGCCCTCCTCCGGAAGCGTGATAAAGCGCACGCCCGCGCTGGGTTCTTCACCCGTCGAATAGGTGATGCTCGCGGGGCCGTCCAACAGCCCGCGTGAGACGTTGGTGATCATCGAGAACGGGTCCAGCGCGCTTTCGCCGAGATCATCCACGTAGGGTTTTCCGTAATGGCCCGTCGGATCGCCCAGCGTGCCGCCGGACTGTTTATCGAGTTGAACCCCCGAAACCAAGGCGCGCCCCTGGGGTCCGTGGATCGCCAGGTGGTGCTCGATTCCGCCCCGGAGCCGGAACATATCCACCACGTAGAAATCCTCCTCCGAAACGTCCACGAGCATGACGAATCGCCGATACACATCCACCTGCGGAGTCGGGCGACCTGCGCTCGGCCGGTGATAGGAAGGCTGCTCCTCCAAATCATCGTCCGCTCGGTGCGAGGTGATCCGGTAAGGATCCTGCTCGAGGTCCACCAATTGCACGGAACCCGCATCCACAAACGCGTGCGCCATTCCCACGTCCAACTTGCATCCCCAGTGATGATGCCGCTCCGGGTCCTTGCGATCCACAATCGCCGTATTGTGCCCGAAGATATTGGACTCCCACGCGGCTCCGAGCTTCCACGACATCGGGTACCCGAGCTCAGGCATCAAATCCTGCCCCCGGGCATAGAGGCCCAGGTTCAACGGATCGTTGTGCGCGTGCGTGCGAGGCGCACCATAGAACAACGTCACCACTCCCCGATTTTCTCCTCGGCCTCTCCTCAAAATTGCCACCTTGTACCCGTCCCGGATCTCGCTCGTTTTCTCCATGTGAGCGAGAACAGCCTCCGCGTCGGCCCGGATTTTCTCGTCCATCGGCTCCCGGTCGAGTGCGTGAAACACCGTGCCATCCGGCTCGATCAACGCGGGCGCGCAGGACGGATCCCCAAACTCCCGGTACGCGCGATCCATGAGTTCCTTCGACACCATATTATGCGTAATTTTCATAAGGCTCTTCGGGGTTCCCGGCGTTCCGCCGGTATCGGCAATCCGGATGGGAAAGCGATCCAGACAGATCATCGCGGCATAGTGGTTGATAAACTCCCTGAGGCGCGGATGATGCAGAAAATCGGGAAATTCTTTCTCCGGTAGCGCGTCCGGATGCCTCCGGCGCAGACGCTCCATGATCACCCCCGCTTCGAGGATTTCGCTGCGACAATGGGCGTCGTACGAGGGGCTTTCGAAGCTGGAGCCGTCCTTCTGGATGACGTTGGCGAAAAAATATCGTTCCGGTCCGGGGGCCTTCTCATAAAGCCAGCGGATGATGTCTAAGGAGTTGGGATGCTGGTCGGAGAAGTCATCGAGCACGGAGGCGACGGTGGTGAGCGCTTTTTGAACCGTGCCGATATTGGGGCTGATCACGCGGTCGAAATGAGCCTGAATGCCGGGCAACAGCAGGTGTTCCTCGATGTAGGCTCGGTACGCATCCGCCGAGACGATCTCCGGATTGCGCCGGCGGATGAAGTCCGCGATTCCCGGATCCTCGTCCAGCGCATCGAAAATAATATCGTACACTATCGCATGCTTGCGAAGCGCCTCCGAGGACCATATCCGGTCGCTGAGCATGCCGGAGTAAACGCCGTAAGAACCGTCGTAACAGCGATCCCGCCGGTCGGTCGAATTGGGGTATTCCTCGGCGATGCGGTACAGGATCAGCGCGGCCTTGCGGGCGTATTTGAGATCGCCGGTCTGCTCATACATCTCGGCCAACGCGACCATCCCGGGAACGATGTACATGATGTACGCCCGATGGCAATATTCGCCGAGAAAGTAGTAGCGCTGTCCGTTCCGCACATACCCCGTGCCGTCGTCGGGAAAATCTCCGCTCGTAAGGTCGCCGGAGCCGAAATCGTTCGACGGGTAGAATTCCCCCTCCACCGAGCATTTCAGCTTGTAGGGGTGGTTCACCGGATCAATCACCCAGCAATATCTCGGATCCGGTCCCTTGGCCTTGATCTCCGTCCCGTGGACCGGGCAGCCCGCCAACTCGTTAGCCAGACCCACCCACTTGATGCGTGCCGTGGGCATCAGAGCATACCCCTTCTCGTCGCTCAGATCGGCGTACGGATGCTGAGTCGCCATTTTTGTTGCCCATTCATGCGTGGCGACGTTGTGCCGAATCGTTTTCCGTACCGCGTCCGTACTGAAGGTTCGGCGCTGCTTTCGGGATTTCATCAGGATCTCCTGTACTTGGATTATTCACCAGTCTTGGATGATGCGCCCCGGCTTCGGACTTTTCTAAAAAAACAGCATTTTGAAACCGGAACTCCAAAACACTTTGCTGCACAAAAGCAAAGAAGGATTTTTGAGGAATTTGTGAATCATGCAGTACGGATGTCCCGTCAGGGACAGGATATTTATAGCATTGGGAAATAGCCGATAACCTTCCCCAAGTCCCGTGAGGGACGAGATATACATGAGTAAACACATAATGCCGAAAGGTGCATTCGGAAGGATATTCAGCCACTTGCAAAAGCCCGAAAAACGAGGAGACGCAACTCCGCTCGCAACGACAAAACGACTCTATTATTGTCATTGCGAGGCATGAAGCAAGTGGCTCTATTGGATAAATATGCCGTCCCTATGGGACTTGGAAGTATTTTGAGGATTGTTTTGCTATAGATATTTTGTCCCTAACGGGACAGAACCTGGATTATTCACTAGGTCCAGGATGATGCGCCCCGGCTTCAGGTTTTTCTAAAAAAAGCGTTTTGAAACCGGGAATCCAAAATACTTTGCCACACAAGAGCAAAGAAGGATTTTGGCGAATTAATGAATCATGCAGGTGTAAAAGAATGTAGGGGCACAAAATTTTGCGCCCCTATGGACCTCAGACGTGCTCCAGTGGTTTGGCATTCCCGAAGACCGGGACGGGTCCTTCACCGGGAGCCGCCCAGCGCACCGCATTCGTGATCACTCTCAGTACGTCGGGATGGTAGTATATGGGAAAGGTCTCGTGCCCCGGCCG
>JAUWMS010000274.1 GCA_030613045.1 Candidatus Latescibacterota bacterium
GGGAGCGCCCATTGTGCTGGATCATGCCCTTGCCTTTTTGGAGGCCAGCGTGATCCAGGAAAAGGATGCCGGGACCCATACGATTTTTATCGGCGAGGTGGTGGATGCCGAACTCCTCAAAGCGGGATTGTGTATGACCTACGCGTATTATCACGAAGTGAAGAGGGGGAAGGCTCCCAAAACAGCCCCGACGTACATCGAGGAACAAGTCGAAGAAGAAACCAAAGGAGGAGGAGAAATGGCCAAGTACGAATGCACCGTTTGCGGATACGTGTATGACCCCTCGGAAGGCGATCCGGACGCCGATATCAAGCCGGGAACCGCTTTTGAAAATTTGCCCGAGGATTGGGTGTGCCCGGTCTGTGGAGCGGGCAAGGAGGATTTTGAGAAAATGGCGTAGTGCTGTGTTGAGTTTATTTTGATGGGTTCGATGGTGATAGACCTCCGAGGTCTGTCAGACCTCGGAGGTCTTATCCTATCCATCAATCTAAAATTGACAGACCAGTAGTGTTCTGTAAAGTTCATTTTGATGGTCTGTCATTCTGAGGAGCGGAGCGACGAAGAATCTCGGTTTTGTTCCTCGTGCGTTCTGCTGATAACGAGATTTTTCGCCTCCGCGGAGTTTATCCTGAACGCAGTGAAGGGCTCCGGCTCAGAATGACAACTCGTCAGTTTAGGCTTGACAGAGCAGTAGATTTGTATACCGCTTCACCTTCAGTTTTTTCTTTTTTTTACCGCTGAGCACGCAGAGTGCGCAGAGCAAGCATAACCAAAACGCTCGCAGTTCTCTGCGGTCTTTGCGGTCTCTGCGGTGCAGTTCACATAGGGTCGGGAAAGAAAAAAATCCAAAGTGAGTGGGTATAGTACGCGTTTACGAAATTTTACGCAAGTATTTGGCACGCCCCGATTCAAAGGTCTCCTGCCCAATCCGAAGCCGCGAGACGTTGGCTGGTCTGCGGAGGATCTTCCTTTTTAGACCTTGGATTTGGAGGTTGATTTGACATTGGACACCGGGGTGCCAACCAAGAAGTCGATCAGTATCTGACAAAGGCGGTCAAACTATGACCGATGTTCTGCAAAACCTTCATCCCATCCTCCAGGCTCTCCTCGCCACGTGTTTTACGTGGGGAGTGACCGCGCTTGGGGCAGCGGCTGTATTTACGGCCAGGGACATAAACCGGAAGGTTCTGGACGGGATGCTTGGCTTTGCCGGCGGCGTGATGATCGCGGCCAGTTATTGGTCCCTGCTTGCGCCGGCCATTGAGATGTCGGCGGGCAAAGTCCTTCCAGCCTGGTTTCCGGCTGCGGCGGGTTTCCTCCTCGGAGGGATTTTCCTGCGGGGTGCGGATAAGATACTTCCGCACCTCCACCTCAATTTTCCGTTGGAGGAAGCGGAGGGCATCAAGACCAGTTGGCAGCGGAGTACCTTGCTTATTCTCGCCATCACCTTACACAACATCCCGGAGGGACTTGCGGTGGGCGTGGCTTTCGGAGCCGTTGCCGCTGGATTTCCTTCCGCTACATTGCCGGCCGCCATCGCCCTGGCCCTCGGTATCGGGATTCAAAATTTCCCGGAAGGGCTTGCGGTCTCCATGCCGTTGCGGCGGGAGGGCATGTCGCGTTTGAAGAGTTTCTGGTATGGGCAGTTATCCGGGACGGTCGAGCCCATCGCAGGTGTGATCGGAGCGGCCGCCGTGATTGTTGCCCAGCCTATTTTGCCCTACGCGCTGGGATTTGCCGCGGGCGCGATGATCTTCGTCGTGGTCGAGGAGGTGATTCCGGAGTCTCAGCGCGGCGGGAATACGGATTTGGCCACGATGGGAGCGATGGTGGGTTTTGTGGTGATGATGGTGCTGGATGTGGCGTTTGGGTGATTGGTGATTGGTAAGCCGGTCCCCGATCATTTCGCATTTTCGTTCGCGGTAAAAGACGTTCAAAGTCACTGAAGATCCATTGCATTTGGCTCGGATCGGTCTTCAAAAAAAGGAGGGATTGGATATGGAGGAGAAAATTGGTATCGAAGAGGAAAAGAAGCAGACGATGCCCCGGCTGGGAGAGCCGGCGCCGGCCTTTGAAGCGGTCACCACGCAAGGAGTGATCCGATTGGAGGACTTCAAGGGGAGTTGGCTGATTCTGTTCTCCCATCCGGCGGACTTCACGCCCGTGTGTACCACCGAGTTTATGGGCTTTGCCGAAATCCATGGCGAACTGCAAAAGCGCGGTGTGGAATTGCTCGGATTGAGCATCGACAGCGTGTATTCGCACATTGCGTGGATGCGGAACATCGAGGAGAAGATGGGGGTGAAGATCCCCTTCCCGGTGATCGCGGATCTGAATAAGGAGGTGGCCAATCTCTATGGCATGGTCATGCCCGGAGAGAGCAAGACGGAGACCTCTCGCTGCGTGTTTGTGATGGACCCCGAGGGGATCCTCCGTGCGATGATCTACTACCCGCTGACCACCGGGCGCAATATGCAGGAGATCCTACGTCTGATAGATGCCCTGCAGACCACCGACAAGCACCAGGTGGCCACCCCGGCCAACTGGAAGCCCGGCGAACCGGTGATCGTGCCTCCGCCGAATACGCAGGAGATGGCCGAGCAACGGCTGAAAGAGGGCTACGAGTGCACGGATTGGTATCTGTGCAGGAAGAATCTGTAGGATAAGGAGGTGGGAATATGGCTTGCATCAATCCGGATGGCACGTTGACGTCTTCGGGGCTGGCTATGCTGTCGGCATTGAAGACGCCGATCACGCTGGAGGAGGTTGCCCAAGTCGCGGGGCTTCCGCTCTTCAGGGGGCGAAGCGGCGTTCGGGACATCATCGCGGGAGGTCTGGTCGAGGAGGAAGGTGTGAAGTACTCCCTGACGGAGCTGGGAAAGCAGCGGTTGGAAACTCAATAACGTAGCGACGAAACAAAGACACGATCCGAGCCAAGCTTTGTTTGAGATGGGGTTCATACATAATCATCTATAAGATAGCACACGTTAAACGGAAAGGAGGGAACCAACGCCTGAATCTGTGAATCCATTCAGCAGGAGGCCGAATCGCAGATGATGGAGAGGAGGACTATGAGGAGCGCTCTTAGCCACTTTTGGAACAGCTTATTTCGGTCCTGAGCCCAAACAGCATAGCCATTAGTGAATGGCATTGGGAGCTTTCTGCTGTCCCGTCAAACCGGACGAGGTGAAAGTGAACCATGAAACCGGGCTTCTGAACATGGGAGTCCCGTTCAAAGACCTGATGGAAAACGCTGTAAAGGTTTTGAAAGCGTGGAATTCATCGGGTACGGTCGGCTGAAAGAAAGGAGGTTTATCATGGCTACGGTAACGCGAGAGATGGTGGAGAAGTCGGGGGTCAACGTGGACCAACTGGTGGAATTGCTGGTCAAGAATGCGGCCGCCGAGCTCACCACTTACTACTACTATACGATTCTGCGGGTGAACCTGATCGGACTTCAGGGAGAGGGGATCAAGGAGATTGCAGAGACTGCCCGCATCGAAGACCGCAATCACTTTGAGGCCCTGGTCCCCCGCATCTACGAATTGGGGGGCAAGCTGCCGGAGGACATGAAGGCGTTCCATGACATCTCGGCCTGTCCGCCTGCGAGCCTACCCGAGGATCCGACGGACGTCAAGGCGATGTTGACGGTGCTGGTGGAAGCCGAACGATGTGCTGTGCGGGGATATACCTATCTCTGCAACCTGACGGCAGGCAAGGACCATCGAACCTACGATCTGTGTCAGGCGATCCTCAACGAGGAAATCGAGCATGAATCGTGGTTCTCCGAGTTCCTGGGCGAGGGGCCCTCTGGCCACTTTCTGCGTCGAGGTGAGACCTCTCCCTTTGTGTCCAAGTTCCTGAGGTAGGCTGAGTAGGCTTGGGTTTCAGGACCGAAATAAGCCGTCTAAAAGTGGAGGGCAACCGGGGATGAGGAAATAGGACATAGAAAACACCGTATTTCCTCATCCCCTATCCTCAGTGCTATTTCCTGACTTTCCGCTTCGATCCCGATTTAGTGTGAGGGTATCAAGGATGAGAAGGTTTACCCAAAAAGACCTCGCTCGATACAACGGCAAAGATGGGGCTCCGGCCTACATAGCCTTCAAGAAGAAAGTGTACGATGTATCAAGCAGTTTTCTATGGAGAAGGGGGAAGCATCAAGTTCTTCACCGTGCCGGCGAGGATTTGACCGATAGTCTCGAACAAGCTCCACACGGCATAGACCTGCTTGAAAAGTTCCCCATAGTTGGAACGCTGGATGAAGACGGATGAGGATGCTGATGACCATGGGGCGTCGAGTAAGGTTCCCGGAACCCCTTTGCAAAGAAAGGAGCCGAAGAAAATGCGCATTGCCCCGAATGTAACCGAGTTGATCGGAGGAACGCCGCTGGTCCGACTGAATCGGGTGACCGACGGCTGTGTGGCTGAGGTGGCCGCCAAACTGGAATCCTTCAATCCCTGTCACAGCGTGAAGGATCGTATCGGGATCAGCATGATCGAGGCCGCCGAGCGTGAGGGGAAGCTCGATAAGGACTCGATTATTTTAGAGTCCACTTCGGGGAACACGGGCATTGGCTTAGCTTTGGTTTGTGCGGTTAAGGGATACAAATTGGTTCTGACGATGCCCGATACGATGAGCGTTGAGCGACGGATGCTTTTGAAGGCGTTCGGGGCGGAAC
Organism: Candidatus Latescibacterota bacterium; assembly: GCA_030613045.1. GTDB lineage: Bacteria > Latescibacterota > 4484-107 > 4484-107 > 4484-107 > 4484-107. Next base: position 4,683 of record JAUWMS010000274.1, read on the forward strand.
TGATTCTTACCCCCGGATCCGAGGGGATGAAGGGAGCGATTCGGAAGGCAAAGGAATTGGCCGCAAGCGATTCCCGATATTTCATCCCCCAGCAGTTTGGGAATCCGGCGAACCCGGAGGCCCATCGGAGGACGACGGCCGAAGAGATATGGAACGACACCGACGGAAAGGTGGATATCCTGATCTCCGGTGTGGGCACGGGCGGAAC
>JAUWMS010000099.1 GCA_030613045.1 Candidatus Latescibacterota bacterium
ACTCCAGGCACTGTTTGTCGGCCCCTATGAGGTATGCGAGGAGAGCGACCGGACGTATTACCCCGGCTGCGGTTATGATATGGAGGCGTATGTCAGCGATGTGGGGGGATATCCCTCTTCCGATATGGAAACCGCGATGCCCTTTGCCGATAAGTCGAAACCACGCGACCTTGAGTGGGTGGATGGCGCCGCACGTGAGCACCTCGAAGCCATAATGCGAGAGCGGAGGGCTGTGGACGCAGTGACCGGGGCGACTGCAATTCTCCGTCTGCGGTCGCCGAGTGTGTATCGAGAGAAGCGCCCGTCTCGATGTCTGCGGATTTCCTATCCCCCCGATGGCGCGGTGTTTCCCCCCAATCTCTGTGAGCCCTCTGTGGAGTGGGACGACGAGAGCAATAATCTCTGGCAAGTTACAGTAGTGATCTCCGGCACATCCCTGCGGTGGAGCACTGTTACGACGCAACGACGATGGCGGTTCCATCGGGAGATGTGGCGGGTCCTTCGGGAGAAAGCGGTGGCGCAGGAGGCATGGATACAGATCAAGGGGGTGCGTCGGAAGTCGGGTGGGGCGATCCAAGCATCGCAAAAGGTGCGTTTTTTCGTTTCCCGATGGCCGGCCGACGAGGCGATCGTGTATCGGCTGGTGGCGCCGCCGTTCAATTCCCGCAAGACGCCCGATACGTTTGTCCGGGATCTTCGCTCTTTTGAGACCCGTCCCTTTCTATTCGCGCGCCGACGTTATTGCTTCAACTGTCATACGTTCTCCTCGAAGACAGGTACGGGTGGAAAACTGGGCATTCAGGTTCGGTACATGGCCGGGGGGCATTATGACTTACGGGTGTACTTGGGGATGTATGATATGGAGGAAAAACGGGGGTGGAAGGTCCGATTGCCGTTCGGTATCCAGATGACCACGTTTATGACCTGGTCGCCCGATGAACAGAAACTCGCCTTTTCGGCCAACCAGCAGTTGGTCACGCTTGCTCCGATTGTGTATGAGACGCAATTTGCAGGCGAACCTACATCGGACATCGCAATCTATGATATCCCACGGGCCGTCGCTTATCTCCTTCGCGGCGCATCGGATCCCGATCTACTGGAAATCTATCCCCGGTGGAGTCCGGATGGGACATCCCTCGTGTATGCCTCGGCGCCCGCTGGGGTGCACCCGGCGCAGGTGCAGTATGACCTTCGGGTGATCCCGTTCAACGAGGGGAAAGGCGGACGCTCCGAGGCCATTCCCGGGGCTTCCCAGAATAAGAAGAGCAATTACTATCCACGCTATTCTCCGGATGGGAAATGGCTGTCCTTCTGCCAGTCCGACGGGGGATCGCTGATCAAATCTTCCAGCGATCTCTACCTCCTTCCGGCGGATCTGGAAGGGCCGTCGCATCGCCTGGAATGCAACGCGGAGTACGCGGCGGACTCCTGGTACAGTTGGTCCTCCAACAGTCACTGGCTGGTTTTCGCCAGTAAGCGCGATGACGGCATTTATGCGCGTCTGTACCTGACGCAGATTGACGAGAAGGGACACGGCTCTCCGGCAGTGCGTCTTCCCCTCAAAGACGTACCTTTGGAAAGCTTCAATATTCCGGAGTTCGTGGCCCGGATACCGCAGATTGACGAGCGAAGCCTCTTTGAGACGATCCGAGTCGAAAAGCCGGCGATAACTGTTCAGGGGAAAGAATTCCAATGATCCGCGAACTCTTCACAAGACATCCCCGTGCGCTTGTGGCGGTTCTGCTCGCCGCGGGTCTCCTGACTACCTTTGGGTGGGGTCTATATGCCCCCACCTTTATGGCTCACGACTCAAGCATGCTCCAACTGCCGCTGTTGTCCTGGTGGAAAAACCTTCCGCTGATCTTCTCCCGAGATTTTTTGGTGTTCTCGGAGGGGCAATTTCGTCCGTTGAGCTATGCGCTGCTATCGGTGGTCCGCACGTTCATCGGAACTGAGAACCTGCTCTTCTGGCATGTCTGGCTACTGGCCTTTCATTGGTTGAACGCCATCCTGGTCTTTGTCCTTGTCCAACACTTCTCCAAGCACACAGGAAGTGCGGTGCTTGCCGCCGCAGTCTTCGGGCTTCATCCTCTCGCTTCAGTGATGGTCAGCCAGATCAACTATTTTCACTATCTTCTCGGCCTGACCTTCTATCTCAGTGTATTGTGTTGCTATCTGTCCTTCGTCCGCACCCCACGGAGGTGGCGTTATGGAGCGACCGTTATCTTGTTCATTCTGGGATTGTTTACGTCCAAGATCGTATTCACGCTTCCCCTAATCCTGTTCGCCTACGAGATGTGGTACCGACGCTCCGGACTGCGGGTTGTTCTTGTGCGTGTTCTGCCCTTTGTTGTATTGTCGCTCTTGCTTTCTCCTCTGTGGTGGTTGTACAAGCCCCATCCCCTTTACTACAACGCCATCGAATTTCCGGCCGGGACGGGGTGGAGTAGCTTCTTCTCGGTGGTGGGGGCCACAGGTTGGTATGCCAGGGGACTGCTGTTTGGATGGGGTATCCCGGTGGTCCTGCACGAGGTGGTCGAACGTATTTATGCATACACGCACTGGAAATTCCTGTTCTGGGGGATCGTTGATCTGGGAATTTTGATAGCTGCGGGGTGGGCCGTGTGGAGGAAACGCTGGGTGGGAATGGGGGGCGTGTTTCTGATTGGAGGGATGCTGCCTTTTGCCTCGACCCTCTGGAACGGGGTGGAGCACTATGTTTCCTGGCCCTATTTATATGTTCCCTTGGTGGGATGGGCCTTCCTGCTCGGGGGAGGGATTGATGAGCTGTGGTCTTCCGGCCGCCGAAGTCTGCGTGCCGGGATGTGGACGGTGTTGGGTTTGGTGGTGCTTGGCTATGGGACGCAACAGATTCGCATCAATATGGCTTCGCGTTCGGCGACAGGATATTGGAATTATGTTTTGCGGCTTCATCCGGGCAGTGAAGTGGCCTCCTTGGAATTGGGCAGGGCGTATCTGCAACAAGGAGACACGCCAGAAGCACTTCCTCTCTTGTTTTCCCCGGCCGTAAAACAAATCCACGCGTCTTGTCTCGCGATGAGCCGGTACTACTGTGCTCAGGGCGACCTTCTGGCGGCGGCTATTCACCTTGGGATGGCTGGTGAGGAAGAAGCAGGTCTCCGGTTTCAGCGCTACGAGAGGACGGCAGCGGAGTTATTCTATGCGGCCGGGTCTCCGGACCATGCAGAGGATGCTTTAGGAAAGGTTCTGATGGCCAATCCGTACAATATGGCAGCCACGGAGCAGTTGGTCCGGATCTGGCTGCTCAAGGGATATGTGAATGCTGCGAGCAGAGCAACGGCCAAGACGCTGGAGATTGCACCCTCCCATGCCATAGCCCGTCGCATGCGGGCGGTGGTGGAAGCTCATCGAAAAACGTTCGGGACCTCCGATGCGCCGCAGCTTGTGCGTCCACCGGATCCCGGTTGGCTCAGGTATGTCCTCCAGGGAATAAGAGATCTGCGGCTGCAGGAGGTCGTTATCCAGTCGAGCGAGCGTCATCGCAACGATCCGGTGATCCAGATGGAGGCCGGGGTCTTTCTGGTGAGAGCCGGCCAGCATGACCGCGCGCTATCCAAGCTCGATTTCGCTGTGCAATCGCTTTCCTCTTCTCCCTATCTATGGGCGATGAAATGCTGGGCTCTGACGGAGGCCGGGGACTACGAGGAAGCAGAGAAGGCGGGCCGACGTGCACTGTAGTTGGACTCGCAAAATCCAAGGGTTCACGCCGCTCTGGGTCTCTTGTTCGGTACCCTGGCTGAGAATGCACGGGGTAGCGGGCCGGCCTATCAGCACAGGCTCGACCAGGCCATCCAATACCACCGGCAGGCTATCCAGCTTAATCCGAACTATGCGGCCGCCCACAACAAACTGGGCAATCTTCTCGCTGACCGGGGCAGGCTCGAGGAGGCCATCGGGGAGTACCGCCATGCCCTGCGCCTCAAGCCGGATTGCGCCGAAGTGCACAATAGCCTGGGGATCGCTCTTGCCCAACAGGGAGAGCCCGGGGAGGCCATAGCCCATTTCCGGAAGGCCCTGCGCCTCAAGCCGGATTATACAGAGGCTTGGAAAAATCTGGGTAGCGTGTTGATGGAACAGCGACGATTCGGCAAGGTGATCCCTATGCTGCAGGAAAGGCTGACCCGCGCCCCGGATGATCTCGGCGTGGTCCTCAAATTAGCTTGGCTGTTAGCCACATGTCCGAACCATGCGTTGCGCCATGGGGCACGGGCCGTCCAGTTGGCCGAGGAGGTCTGCAGGAAGACGGGACACAGAAACGCGAGAGCTTTAGATGTCCTCGCCGTTGCCTATGCCGAGGAGGGGCGGTTCGAGGAGGCCATCCGGTGGGCGGAGCAAGCGCTTCAGATGGCCTCCTCATCGGGCCAGTCCCGGTTGGCAGAGGGAATTGAGAAGCGGCTCCGGTTGTACAAAACTCACCGGGCATATCACGAATGATCTTAGGGCTATGAACCGGATCGCTCCCCGAAAAAAAACTCAGTTTGGTTAAAAAAAGACTTGACACGATAGCATTGTGTTGTTATATTCAATTTATTGACTTCTTTTATTCAGTGGAGAAAATAAACCAGAGCTATTTGAGGCGGTCTCCAGAACTGTCTATGTTGGAAAGTTGTCCTCTATGGGAAAGTTGTGAGATGCCTTTGCAAAAACCTTTGAAAGCAAGCCAGGAGCTTATTCAGGAGCTTAACAGGATCGCGGTTCTAAAGAGGGTTCGGGATAAAGGCCCTATTTCCCGTGCCGATCTGGCGAGGGAGACAGGCTTGAGTCCGAGTGCTATTACCAGCCTGACCGGGGCTTTGATCAGGAGGTCTTTGATCCACGAGAAGGAGTTGGGGGTTTCTCGTAAAGGCAGAAGGCCGGTGCTTCTTGAGTTTAACTATGGGGGGGGGATTCTGATTGGGGTGGAGATAGAGATGGATAAGGTCGCCATAGCGACCACCAATCTTAGGGGAAGCCTCTTAAATATACAAAGATGTCCTTTCGAGGATCATAGCCCTGATACCGTGTTGAAGAAAACGGCTTCTCTTCTCAGAAATGTTTTGGAGGAGGTTCGGGCAAGCAAAATTTCGCTTTACGGGATCGGGGTCTCCTTTCCTGGTGTTGTGGATGTTCAGACAGGCGCTTGCCTTTTTTGGGCGGATCCGGGTTGGGGGTATATAGAGGTCAAAAAGAGCTTAGAGGCGGACCTTGGACTTCCGGTCCTGGTAGAGGAAGATGTGAGGGCTGAGGCTTTGGGGGAGTTTTGGTTTGGTCTTGCGCAGGAGGTTTCTAATCTGGTTTGTATCAGAGTAGATAACGGGGTAGGAGCCGGAGTGATCATAGACGGCCATCTATATCGGGGGACACACAATACTGCTGGCGAGATAGGTCATATTATGGTTGATCCCGATGGGGCCAGATGCACCTGTGGCCATGTAGGCTGTCTTCAGACGAAGATCAGCGCTCCGGCGATCGTCAGACAGGCTATAGAAGGTCTCCAACATCATCCCGAATCGGCGCTGTCCGGTATTCCTCCCGGTGAAATTACGCTTCAAAAGATTTTTGATTTGAAGAAAAGCGATCCGCTGTGTCAGGATATCTTCGAGGAGGTGAGCATTTTTTTAGGGATTGCGGTGGCTACCGTGGTGAATGTGTACGATCCCGAGATGGTTATCCTGACCGGCTCGGTCATTGAGCAGGCTGATGAACTTTTAGAGAGAGGGAAAGTGACCGAAACCCGTCAGGTGCTGAGAACTGCGGCGGACAAGGTTGATATTCAAAAATCCGGCTTTGGTGAGAACGCAGGGGTCGTTGGCGCGGCGGCGTTGGTTTTTCATAATCTGATATCCGGGCCGAGGTTTGGTTAAGGCATACACACATAATGGGACGTTTGACTATGGTCGCTAAGACGGTTTCTCTCGATTCTGTTTTACTTAGAATAGGTGTGATATTTGCCGTTTTATTGGGCTGTGCCTGTGGGTATAGGTACTATGTCGGTCCGCTTGAACCGGTGGCGGATCAGGAGCAGACCTCAGGGATGAGGGTGGAGGACGATGGGACGGTGACGTTCGTCAAGGAACGGTTGGAGATCAGCGTACGTCCCGTGACAGACGAGGAACTGAATCGGCAGTTCGCCGGCTATTCGAGGGAGGGATTGGAATCCACAAATCCTTATACCTTCGGGGATTGGAGAGATCCGGAGACTAAAAGTGTTCCCTCTCGGTTTACGGTCTTTCTGCTGAAGGTGAAGAATTATACCTATCCGAAGATGCGGGTGGATCCCATAAAGGCCCTGATTATCGCCGACAATGGCCGGGAATATCGGCCTTTGAGTTTGCTTGAGTTGGAGGAATACTACGCAGCTTATGTGGTCGGGTATGCAGGGAATAAATATGCACGCTATCAGGTACGCACGGATATTTTGAGAAAGTCTTTGTACTACGGCGATGTGATATTCAGCGGGCAGGAGGCGGAAGGGTTTGTGGCCTTTCCGAGATTTCATGAGGATGTGAAGCGGATGCGGTTTCGGCTGGAAGATGTGATGCTCCGCTTCGACGTCTGGGATGAGCCGATTGAGACGATGGATGTGGAATATCTTTTCCAAAGGGAAATCGGGCGCGTCTATCCCGGCAAGGAGAAGAGCGCTGCTCTGTAATTAATTAATGGAAGACTTCCGAAGTCTGCCGGACTTTGGAAGTCTAATGTTGTTCTTCTCAAACTTTGGAGAGGGGGGACCATGAGACGAAGGCTTTTTCTTTGGATAGGGTTGATCGGGGTTGTCTCGGCATGGTTTCTCGGCTGTGGCGGCGACAAGGGGACCTCAACGACGTCCAAAAGCTACATCCGTTTTGAAAACAAGTTCGACGGGGCCGATGAACTCGACATTACTATTGAGGCGTGCCATATTCAGCGCTTTGTGTTAAAAAAAGGGGATTCTGCGACGCTGGAGTGTGTTCCGGAGGATGCCTCCACGAGCTTTTTAGTGACCGTAGTGATGGATTGGGACGCCCCCTCCTATATGGGCGGCTATTGGAAGCAGGAGTGTATGGTCTCCGGGGGACAGACGGTGGAGATAAAGAGCGTGGGCACCCTCGTCACCTTCTATCTCTTTGTGGATGGCGAGTTCCAAGAAGGCTAACCCCTCAGAATCCTTCAAGAGGAGGTGGCGGGATTGCCTCCGTCTCTCTGACGAAAGGAGGTGGTGCTCTGGGTTGGGACGATTTTGGCGTGCTGACGGGAGGAAGGGGTGTTCAGAATAAGGCTCTAAGGAGCCGTCCGACGGCATTCGTCGGAAAAAAATGGAGGATGATCATGAAGACGTTAGCAGCTCTTCTCGCGGGAGTGGGTATTCTGGTGGGTCTGTGTGGTTTCGCCTTTGGGTTTGCAGGCTCAGGGTTTACGTATTACGCGGTGCAGGTTCCCGATGGGGTGACCGTCACGGTGGATGGGAACTTGAGCGACTGGTCCTGGTTCCCGGAGGCGGCGACCCTCACGCTTCAGGATGCGGCCTATGCCCATGTCTGCGAGGGCACCAACTGCGAGCTCCGCCCGGATGATTTCGACTGGACCATCCAGGTGGCCTGGCGGGGTTGAGACGACAACCGGATTTACTTCGATTGTGCGAACTATGACGATGTGTGGATGCTTCCTGAGGAGGTGGGGAGTT
>JAUWMS010000254.1 GCA_030613045.1 Candidatus Latescibacterota bacterium
TTTCCGATGAATCTCCCACGTTCAGCCGCTGAGGCGCGCCCTGACCCAAAGCCCGGTTGCCCACCAGCGAGCCTTCCAAGAGACCGTGCTGAACCACCGCCCCCGCTCCGCTGATGGAATCCTTCACGAGGGACCACTCCACACGGGCCCCTTCCGCTACGGATACGTACGGCCCCACAATCGAGCCTACAATCGGCGCCGAGGGCGCGATGGATACCGGCGGCAGGATCGTGGAACCGGCGATATCAAAGGGCGCTGACTGCTTCTCCAAAAGATGCCGGTTCGTGGCCAACAGGGTCTCCGGCTTCCCGCAGTCGAACCAGTCCTCGAGGAAAAACACCTCCAGCGCCGCCCCCTTTTCGACCATCTTCCGAAACGCATCCGTCACCTGATACTCCCCCTGGGTCTGGATTCCCTCGATCAGCAACTCATCCAGACACTCGAAAAGCAGCGGGGTATTCCGAATATAGTTGACGCCGACGATCGCCAGATCAGACACAAATTGCTCCGGCTTCTCCACCAGGTTCACGATCCGATTCCCCTCCAACTCCACCACGCCGAAACGCGCCGGATCCGCCACCTGCTTCACTCCGATCACTCCGTCCACCGAATCGTTGATCCCTCCGGACAAATCCCCCTCGAAGATCGTATCGCCGTAGATGATCAGGATAGGCTCCCCGCCCACCAATTTTTTCGTGAGACCAATCGCGTGTCCCAACCCCTTCCGATCTTCCTGCTCCACGGTTTCCACGCTGCGAAAACGATACGCCTCGTTCACGTAGCGAAGGATCTGATCCCCCATAACCCCCACTACCAACACAAGTTCCTCGATACCCAGCGCCGCCACCTCGTCCAAAATATGCCCGATGATTGGCTTCCCCGCCACGTGAAGCAACGCCTTTGGAACCGTATGGGTATGCGGCCGAAGCCTTGTTCCCATTCCGGCCACCGGAATAACGGCCTTCATCTGAAACCCTCTTGGTGATTGGTGATTGGTGATTGGTGATTAGGCATTGGTCATCAGTGCCCCACCACTCCCCCTAATGCCTAATGCCGAATGACGAGGGATGTGACGAGTGGTGCTTTCCGTTTCACGTTTCACGTTTTACGTTTTACATTCTTCATTGTTCAAGGAGAAGATTCCCAAACTTACTCCGCACCACCTCTTGTAAAAGCGCTCGGATCTCCGCTTTCGTCCCCAGCTTCATCACCTCATCCGCCACCGCTTTCGCCTCCTCAAACCGGATCCCTCGAACAATCATCTTTACCTCCGGGATGGCGATGGGACTCATGCTGAACTCGTCCAATCCCAGTCCCAAAAGCACCAGCGTGGCCAAAGGATCACCAGACATCTCTCCGCACATCGCGACCGGAATCCCATTCCTGTGTCCGGCCTCAATGGTCTCCCGGATCAACCGCAGCACCGCGGGATGGATCGGATCAAAAAGCGACGCAATGCGCTCGTTCCCCCGATCCACCGCGAGCGTATATTGCACTAAGTCGTTCGTCCCGATGCTGAAGAAATCAGACGCCTCGGCCAATTGATCCGCCATCATGACGGCTGAGGGAATCTCGATCATCGCCCCCACCGGGCAGTGCTCATCGAAGGCGATCCCTTCTTCCCGCAACGAATCCTTCACCGCTTCCACGATCTCCCTGGCCCGACGCAGTTCCTCGATCCCGGAGATCATCGGAAACATGATCCGCACCTTGCCGCGCACGCTCGCCCGCAGAATCGCCCTGAGCTGCACCCGGAACAGATCCTCCCGATCCAGACACACCCGAATGGCCCGCCATCCCAAAAACGGATTCGTCTCCGGCTCGATAGGCAGACTGTCCGCCAGTTTATCGCCTCCCAAATCCATTGTCCGTATGACCACCGGATGGGGCGCGACCCGTTCCACCACGGAACAATACGCCTCGAACTGTTCCTCCTCCGAAGGCAAATTCGAGCCCATCATATACAGAAACTCCGTCCGATAAAGCCCGATCCCCTCCGCGCCGTGCGCCGAGACCGAATCCACCTCGTCCGGAAACTCGATATTAGCCGCCACCACCACCGACTTGCCATCGAGCGTCTTCGCCGGCAAGTCCCTCAGTGTGGCCAGATCCGCCGCCATCTCCGTCCATCGCTGCTTCCGCTTTCGATACTCGCATAGAAGCGCCTCATCCGGATGGACGTACACCACCCCGTGCGTGCCGTCTAAGATCAGAATGGCTCCCGGCTCGATCTCCTCCATCGCCCGTTTTGTTCCCACCACAGCGGGTATCTCCATCGCCCGCGCCATAATCGCGGTGTGCGAAGTCTGTCCCCCCAATTCCGTGAGAAAGCCCAACAATCCCTTTCGATGCAACCGGGCCGTATCCGACGGCGCCAGATTCCGCGCCACCACAATAGACTCGGCCTCCAGACCGATCAGCGAGGTGTGCTGCTTCCCGACCAATTTCAGCACCACACGCCGCTGCACATCCAACACGTCCTCGATGCGCTCCTTCAAATAGGGATCTTCCGTGGCTCTCAGGGCTTTGACGATCTTACGCAACGTGCGAAAGAAGGCAAACTCCGCATTCTTCCGTTCCTCGCGGATCCGCAAGGCGGTTTCGTCCAGAGCCGTCCGATCCTTGAGCATCGCGAGATGCGCCTCGAAGATCTGGGCCTGCTCCTTCCCCAACTCCACCTCCATTCGCCTCTTCGTCTCTTGAAGCTCCGAGGTCACCTGGTCCACCGCCCCGAGAAACCGCTGCACCTCCGCTTCCGTCTCGTGCGCCCCGATGGTGCGCTCCTCGACCCAAAAATCCTCTTTGTGGTAGAGGAACGCCTTTCCGATCGCGATTCCCGGCGATGCCGATATGCCCTTCAGCACAGTAACGCCCATCAGTCTTCTCCAAATTTGCTTTCGATCAATGCGACCAGATCCGCCACGGCCTCCCGCTCGTCCGCGCCCTCCGCCCGAATCACAAGGATACTCCCCTGCGCGGCCGCCAACATCATCACGCCCATGATGCTCTTGCCGTTTACCTCCACGCCATCCTTAGACAAAAATATCTCTGAACGGAATTGATCCGCAGCCTGTACAAGCAATTGCGCCGGCCGCGCATGCAGTCCCAACTCGTTGCGAATCTCGACGCTGCGTTCGAACATGATGCCCCTTCTGGGAATTTCAAAACCCAAAATCCAAATGCCAAATCTGATTCTACCTTCAACTTTCCCGAAGCAACGCCCGAAAGCCTGCCTGCTGAAAGTGTTCGTCCGTCGTCAATGCCTCTGTTACCCCCGATTCCGCATAACTATAAATGAGATGCAGTCGGTTATGCCCCATTCCTTATCCGGTCGTTCCCGGTAAAGATGAAGCGCTCGCCTATACAACGGCTCTGAAATTGGAACGATCTCAATTTTCGGATCCTCTTCGAGCGCACTTAGCAATTCAACGGAAGCACTGCGATAACGCAATTTGGCCAACGCATTGCCGATTTCCAGAACTACGGCTCGCGTGGTAATCAGCCGTGTTCCTTCCACTTCCAATTGCTCCGCAAGCCGTTCGGCCCGGTCGTGGTACTGATCGTTTGGAGCAGATAGAGCGATAGCATAAACGGCATCAAGAAAAACTTCAGTCATTGGCACCGGCTTTTCTCCCGTATAGATAGTCCTCGAATCGAGCGGACCAATCGGATGGCCCCTCCAAGTTAAGCGACCGAGCCGTCTCGAAGAAAGAACGCGCCCTTGCAGGAGAGGCCTCGGGAGTTTCGATGGTTACGCGTACGCGTATGTTTGGTTCCAACGCTACCGGTTCTTCCAAGCGTAATACTTCACCATCAAAAATGGCATCCAGTGTTTTAACCATCTCATTCCTCCAGTTTTCCATCTCGTTCCCACGCTCCTGCGTGGGAACGAAAAACCCTACTAGCACCCAATCTCCACTCTTCCGAGTCCCTCGATGGAACAGGAGAAGTTCACATACAAGCTCTGCTCGATCTCTTCTTGATCGAACCTGAGCGCCTCGCCGTTCATCGAGACGGACTCAGGGTGCCATCCTTCGGGAAGCAGCACATGGAAACGCGCCTCCCGGCCCGATCCCGTGTATTCCAGCCGGACGATCTTCTCCGTGTCGGCAACGCGCATCCGATACGAAAAATAGGAATTGTTGGCCGCATAACGCACCACAGCGCGGATTTCCGTTTCCGAAGTAGCGGCCCAGCGCGGAGCAACCTCCATCGTTTGCATCCGGCCCCCGACGTCCTTCAGTCCGGCAAGGCCTTCGATGAACGCGTGGAGCCATTCGGCCATGCCCCAACCGGTGTGCGGCACTTCATTCGGCGTGCGAAATCCGGGCTGCCCATCGGGCCAGTACCACACGTGCACCCGGTTCCCGGTGCGGAGAAGGTGCTCCACATAGTTCCGGTAAAGCTCGACGCCGTATTGCTCCATCCCGTGCTCGAAACATGCCCGGCACAATTCTCCGCCGACCCACGGCATCAGCCCTCCGTTCGCGTACCCGCCCTGTTGGCAATACGCCTCATCGTAATATCCCAACTCGTCGGGATAGCCCGGCTGAAGACTCCACCACGGGAACGCGTCTCCGGTTTCCTTATGCCGCCTGCGATATTCCCGAATGACAGCCACCGCCTGCGCATGATCGCTCAGTCCTCTCGTAACAGCCCAAACGTTCCCCATCGCCAATTGCCGGCTCTCATCGAAACCCGGATGCTCAATGGGCGTCAGATGCACGTGATGCAAATATTTTTCGCCGTCCCAAAGCAATTCGTTCGCCCGGCTGCGGTATGCTTCCGCTCTGTGATCGTACGCCTCCGCCTGCTCCGATTTCGGATTTCGGATTTCGGATTGCGGATTGCCCTCCCCGGCCCCCAATTCGCAATCGGGATCGCTCTCGCCCAGATGACGGAACATCTCCGCCATCGCGCGATAGGCCAGATAGTACCCGCTCTGATCGCACGTGGCCACGACGAACCGTTTTCCCAAAAACTCCGCGCTTCCGTGAAGCTCAAAATCCCAGGTATCGCACGTATGCCCCCGCTTGACCAATTGATGAACCTCGTCCCAGCGCATCTCGTCATCGCGGATGTATCCAAGGGCCTTTTTTAGACGCGGCAGCGCTCGCGCCAGCCACACATCG
>JAUWMS010000182.1 GCA_030613045.1 Candidatus Latescibacterota bacterium
TCGTAGGAAAATAGACCGCGATTAAGCCTCCGAGGTCTCAGGAAGATTACGGTTTGCGCCGGGTATTATTTCGCGTTCCTGCCGTATTTTAACGTTATTCGTAAACGGAGATGAGTATTATGACGCTTTCACTTGCAAACGAACCGATTCCACTGGAGACGGATGCCGATGGCGTGGTGCGCGTTGGCGGAACTCGGGTGACCCTGGATACGATTGTGGCTGCCTTTAACGAAGGCGCAACAGCCGAGGAGATTGTATATCAGTATCCATCCTTACATTTGGCGGATGTATATGCTGTGATCGGCTACTCTCTGCGGCGGCGTTCGGAGGTAGAAGCCTATTTGCGTCAACGGCAGCAGCAGGCAAATTCCATCCGTAAGCAAAATGAGGCCCGATTCGCCCCGAACGGAGTACGAAATCGTCTGCTGGCTCGTCGTGCCATACAAAGAGGAGAGACAATGACCCCTTTAGGCTGGTTTATGTGGACGTTCACGGTTATGGTAGTTGGGATTGATCTGTGTGTGCGCTTTACCCATCGGAAAGCTCAGAGGTAGAGGAGAGAAGGGGACACGAAGCAGGCATATCTTCTAAGGGTTCACAGCCCGGCAAAAAAGCACTTGACTCTGAGCGGTTTTTGTATTATGTTACGGGACATCGCAGAAGAAGAGCGCAGAGCGCTGGGATACTGTGCGCTTCTGTCTCGGCAACCAGGAGAGGGATCTGAAGACAAGAAAGGAGGGTGCCTATGGTGAATCTGTTCTCTGACGTGTACGTTGATCGGAATCAAACCAAGGAACAAACCCTCAACTCGAAAGGGAGGTGCCTCATGAGACGACTTGGCGCATGCGTGGCAGTGATCACCCTCGTTCTAATGGCTTCCATCTCCATAGCCGAGGAGGTCAGTATCCCAGACCCGAACTTAGAAACGGCTATCCGAGAAGCCATCGGCAAGCCCACGGGGCCTATAACCGAAGAAGATCTTCAAGGGATTACGTCACTTGATGAAGCTCGGGCGCAAGGGATAGAAGACCTTACGGGTCTGGAACACTGCACTAACTTGCAAACCCTGTGGCTTGGGTTCAACCAGATCGCCGATATCTCGCCGCTGTCCGGGCTCAGTAACTTGCAACTCCTGAGCCTTGCGTGTAACCAGATCGCCGATATCTCGCCGCTGTCCGGGCTGACTAACTTGCAAATCCTGCACCTTGGGTGGAACCAGGCCGCTGACATCTCGCCGCTGTCCGGGCTGAGCAATTTGCAAAGCCTGAACCTTGGTGGAGGCAACCAGATCACCGATATATCCCCGTTGTCCGGGCTGAGTAACTTGCAACGTCTGGATATTGCGGTTAATCAGATATCTGATATATCCCCGCTGTCGGGGTTGTATAGCTTGCGATACATAGACCTTCAGAACAACCAAATCGTCGATCTATCCTCATTGTCAGGGCTGATTGATTTGCAAACATTAAATCTTTCATGCAACAATATCTCTGATGTCACGCCATTGGCGGGCTTGACCAATCTTTACAACCTTCACTTTCAGAGCAACCATATCACCGACATATCGCCGCTGTCTGGGTTGACCAACTTGCAGCATCTAAATGCTCATAGCAACCCCATCTCCGAGGCTCCATTGTTCTTTTCTGAATTAAATGGGTTGACATGGCTGTCTTTTGGAAACAACAATGTTGCCGATATATCCCCATTGTCCGGGCTTACCTCGATAGGCGATGAAGGCGAAACATGGTCATGGTGGGGAATAAACCTATGGCTTGACCGCTGCAACATCACCGACCTCCAGTCCTTGGTGGATAATCCCGGCATAAACAGCGGAGACGTGATAGCCCTCTGGGAAAACCCCCTGAGCGATGAATCCGTGAATACGCTGATTCCCTTATTAGAAGAACGGGGCGTGACCGTCTTGAAAGTCTGGGGAACTACTCTGATGAAAATTCCAAACGTTTCAGCATCGCCAAACTCTTCCACGACCGTGCTGGTCAGCGTAGGTTATCCGGGCGACGGTCCCAAAATCGCCGGAGCCAACATGGACATCGAATATGACGCAGAAATGTTGACCATCGGGGAAATCACCACGACGGACCTATCGGCGGGGATGGTATTGACGGTGAACACAACGGAGCCGGGAATAGCGAGGATTGCCCTGGCGGGGACTGCCGGCATACAAAAAAGCGGGGATTTGGTGAACATCGGTTTTGGGATAGCCGAGGGGGCACCATTCGGAGCAACGTCGCCGCTTCACTTTTCAAAACTCGAACTCAAGGACGAGATGGGACAGAAAATTGTTTCTCAGAGCATAGATGGTTCTTTGACGATAACGGGGCTTCTCGGAGACGTCAATGGGGATGGTCGGGTGGACTCCGGAGATGCCATTTTGGTATTGCGAATCTCGGTAGGACTGTTGACGCCGACTCCGTACCAGCAATGGGCCGGAGACGTCAACGAGGACGGATGGATTGACGCTGGGGATGCCATCCTGATTTTGAGGAAATCTGTTGGGCTGCCTTCCTTCAAGCGGATTCCGCTGGCAAAAGTTTTGGCAGGGGTGGATGTGAGTGTTTCCGATACGACCGCCTATCCCGGAGAGCAAACTTTCGTATCCATTTCGGTGAGCGATGCGACGGGGATCGCCGGAGGGGATCTGACGCTGACATACAATCCGGACATTCTGACGGCCCAGGAGGTCAAAGGGACGGTTTTGGCAACGGGTCTGTTAGTGGTATCCAATACTTCCACACCTGGGGAGGTGAGAATTTCTCTTGCCGGGGCTGCCGGTCTGTCGGGCGGAAGCGGTTCCCTTATCGAAGTGATCTTCGAGGTTCGTGAGGATGCGGTGGCTGGGCGCACCAGCCTGTTGAGTCTAACGGAGGTCACGTTGAGAGATGAGACAGGTAATCCTCAGAGCTTGGGGACGATCTCCGAAGGAACGTTCACAGTGGGTGGAGTATCTGTAGAAGAAAGGGAAACGATGGGACAGCCCGACGCTTTTGCGCTTTCCCAAAACTATCCGAATCCGTTCAATGCTCAGACGGTGATTGCCTATGTGCTTCCAGAGGAAGTCTATGTTAAGTTAAGCATATACAACACCGCCGGGCAGTTGATTCGGGAGTTGATAGATACCTCGGTAAGAGCTGGGCATCATAAGGTGGTGTGGGATGGTCGCGATAGTCAAGGCAAGGCCCTGGCTACCGGGATATATCTAATTCGCTTAGAGGCCGGAGCGTTCACCGAGATTCAAAAGATGGCGCTGCTGCGGTGATAGGAAGCGCTGCCAAGGACTCTAAAAATTTTTCCTGACGGAAAAAAGCGCTCGGACTGAAATAGTCTGAGCGCTTTCTTTTTGGGGATTCCCACGATGGCCTCTTCACGATCAGGCGGATAGGATAAGACCTCGGAGGTCTGAGAGACCTCCGAGGTCTATGTGTGATCGGATTCCTGGAATCCGACCTACACCGCCACGCGCAAGTTTCGGGCAACGTCTCCTTTCCTGAACACCAACGCCTTCCCTTCAGCATCCACCACAACTGTCTCCCCTTCGGAAAAATTCCTCTCCAAGAGCGCCATCGCCAACGGATTCTCAATCTGCCGCTGGATCACCCGCTTGAGCGGACGCGCTCCGTACACCGGATCGAATCCCCACTCGGTCAGAAGCGCCATCGCCTCATCGCTCGTCTCAAGCCGCACCTTCGCCCGCTTCTTCACGCGCCGGGCCAACAGCCGCACCTGCATCCGAACGATCTGCTCAATGTGCGCTCTCGACAGGGTGTGGAAGACGATGGTGTCGTCCAGCCGGTTCAAAAATTCCGGTCGGAGGGTCTGACGAAGCAACTCCATCACGCGCCGCCTCATCTCCTCCTGATCCGCACCGCCGAACTCCTGGATGATCGGGCTGCCGAGGTTGGAGGTCATAATGACCATACTGTGCTTGAAGTTGATGGTGCGGCCATGACCATCCGTCAAGAGGCCGTCGTCCAGAAGCTGGAGCAGCACGGTGAACACGTCGGGCTGCGCTTTCTCCCCCTCGTCGAACAGGATCACCTGATAGGGACGCCGCCGCACCGCTTCGGTCAATTGTCCGCCCTCGTCGTATCCCACGTATCCCGGAGGCGCTCCGATCAGCCGGGCCACGGAATGCTTCTCCATATACTCGGACATATCCATCCGGATTATCGCGTGCTCGTCATCGAAGAGGAACTCGGCCAGGGCGCGGGCCAATTCGGTTTTCCCCACGCCGGTGGGACCGAGGAAGAGGAAGGAGCCGATGGGACGATTCGGATCCCCAAGCCCGGCCCGGTTTCGGCGCACCGCGTTGGACACCGCTCCCACAGCCTCGTCCTGTCCCACGAGACGCTCGTGCAGACGCGCCTCCATGTGCATCAGCTTCTCGATCTCTCCCTCCAAAAGCCGGGACAGGGGGATGCCCGTCCACTTGGCGACCACGTCCGCCACGTCCTCCTCATCCACCTCCTCTTTGAGCATCTTCTTATCCTGCTGGATCGCCTTCAACGCCTCGCTGTTTTCCTCCAATTTTTTCTCCAGCGCCACCTGCTCGCCGGCTTTCAACCGGGCCGCGCGTTCATATTCCCCTTTTCGCTCCGCCTCCTGCTCCTCGATCTTGAGGGCCTCCATCCGCTCCCGCAGTTCCTGAATGCGCGCGACGACCTCCTTCTCCCGAAGCCAGTGACTTCGGAGCGCGGATCGTTCTTCGTTCAGCCCGGCCAATTCCTTCTCCACGGGCTTCAAGCGCTCCTCCGCATCCTTCTCCCTCTTTAATGCCTCCCGCTCGATCTCCAACTGACGGATGCGCTTTTCGATGATGTCCAATTCCTCCGGCATGCTGTCAATCTCCATGCGGAGTTCCGCGGCGGCTTCGTCCACCAAATCAATGGCCTTGTCCGGCAGGAACCGGTCCGAGATATACCGCTCCGACAGTGTCGCGGCGGCCACCAGAGCCGAATCCGAAATCCGCACGCCGTGATGGATCTCGTAGCGTTCCTTCAATCCCCGAAGGATGGAGATGCTGTCCTCCACCGAGGGCTCGCCGACCACGATGGGCTGGAATCGCCGCTCTAAGGCCGCGTCTTTTTCGATGTGCTGCCGATACTCGTCCAGCGTGGTGGCGCCGATGCAGCGGAGGTCGCCCCGGGCCAGCGCGGGCTTGAGCATATTGGAGGCGTCCATCGCGCCGCCCACGGCTCCGGCTCCGACCAAAGTATGCAGCTCGTCAATAAAAAGCACGACGGAACCGGCGGCCTGCTCCACCTCCTTGATCACGGCTTTCATCCGATCCTCGAACTCGCCCCGAACCTTCGATCCCGCGATCATCGAACCGAGGTCCAGCGAGACCACGCGGCGGTTTCTGAGGGATTCCGGCACGTCCCCGGCGATGATTTTCCGCGCCAGACCCTCCACGATCGCGGTCTTGCCCACGCCCGGCTCGCCGATGAGCACCGGATTGTTCTTCGTGCGTCGGCTCAATACCTTGATCACCCGGCGAATCTCGTCCTCCCGTCCGATCACCGGGTCCAGTTTACCCTTGCGCGCCAATTCGGTCAGATCCCGGCTGTATCGCTCCAGGGCCTGGTACTTGGACTCCGGGTTGGGATCGGTCACGCGCTGACTGCCCCGAATTTGGGTCATCGCTCCGTAGATCCGATCCTTCGTAGCCCCGAACTCCCTGAGCATCTCGAAAGCCTTCGTGCCTTTTACCTCCGTGAGCGCGATGAGCAGATGCTCCACGCTGACGTATTCGTCCTTGAGCCGCTGGGCTTCGGACCAAGCTTTTTCCAGAACCTGATTGAGTTGAGGGGAAATGTAAAGCTGCGCGGTTCCTCCGTACGCCTTCGGCATCCGATCCAACTCCTGAGTCAGACGACTCCGCAGCGATTCCGCCTCGACGCCCACTTTGGACAGGATGTTTTTCGTCAATCCCTCTTCCTGCTCTAAGAGCGCCATCAAAAGATGCTCCGCATCA
>JAUWMS010000577.1 GCA_030613045.1 Candidatus Latescibacterota bacterium
GCCGCCGCAGGCACGAACGCCAGCACTTGCAGCGCTCCCGTGATCCCGATCCGATCCGCAAGAAAAGCAATGCCCGAAGCCATCAGCGTTCCCGCTGCCCACGCAATCCCCATAATCAGCGAAGAGGCCATACTCACGTTCCCGAGAGCGACCTCCTGAGCCATTACGAGATTGGCCGGGAGAGAAGACATAAACAGAAAATTCGCCAGAAAAAGCGCGAGAGGAAGCCATCCGGTTCCCGTCGTGGAGAGGATCCAGAAAAACAGCGGCGTCGAGGCGATCATCGTATAAGCCAGCAATTTTCGCCGATCCACGTGATCCGATAGATAGCCCCCGATGACCCCTCCGATCGCTCCGGGCAACAGAAATACGAAAAGCAGCGTGCCTCCGCGCAAAAGGGACAGCCCCTTTTCGTGGAACAACAGGGGCAGCAGATTTACAAATCCGATATTCACGCTGGCCCGCAACGCCGCGATGGCAAGCAGCACGCCCAGGACCGGCCCGGTTCTCCGAAACATCTCTATAAGGTGCACCCGGCCGGCCGGATCGTCCGCCGGCTTCGGAAGGCGTGGAGAAAAACGCGCCAACAACACCGCCATCGCCAGTCCGGGGATCATCAAATAGAGAATCTGCTCCAATCCATACCGGGTCACAAACCACGGGGCGATCACAGTGCCCAATGCATATCCGAGCGCCCCGGTGTTCATGAACAGCCCCATAGCCAATCCCCTGCGCGCTCCCCCGATGCGGCTCACCGTGGCCGCGGCCTGAGGATGATACGCATTGATCCCCACGTGCGCCAGAATCAGGCAGCCCACGAACGCCGCGAGGGTCGGAGCCCATCCGATCAGACATGTAAACACAGCGGCCAGAACAGGCCCCCAGATCAGGAAAGTCCGCCGCTCGCTCCGATCCGCGATGAACCCATACAAAGGCTGCACCGCCGCTCCGGAGAGGCCCACCACAGAGATCAACACGCCCACAGCGGCCACCGACAGATCGAACCGAACCATCAAAAGCGGCCACAACGGGGCCAAAAAAGCCGCATAACTATCCACCGTCGCATGCCCGCAGGACAGCGCCAAAAGCGGCCCCTTATTCGGAAAATTTCTCCATCGTTCCTTCAATCCCTGTCCCTTCATTCCTCTCCCTCTCTAAATTGCCAAAATTGATAGAATTGCCAACATCCAGACAATCTTTGAACTCTTTGAAAGTTAGTCAATTTTACCCTTCATCCGCACTCCGCACCGGATCTCCCACTGCCACGGCTTGCGTCGCCGGACGGCCCGACATCTCGGACCGGTTCACCGAAAGCGACGCCCGTTGTTCCTCTCCTGCGCCGGCCTTGGAAGCCTCGACCATCAGCGCGCTCAACGTCTTCGACTTCTCCGCCTTCTGTTTGATCGGCGTCTGAGCCATCGAGAGCCGCTCCTGCGCATTAGTGACGATCAGTTCCCCTTTTACGATCTCCCAGACTCCGAGCGATTCCCCGGTATCCGGATCGAGCACCTCATCGCCCTC
>JAUWMS010000474.1 GCA_030613045.1 Candidatus Latescibacterota bacterium
ACGTAGCCTTGGTACACGCTCCCGCCACTGCGCGAGCCAAACCAACCCGGGTTCAGGTCAATAATAAAATAGACCCTTCCGTCGTCGTATTGCTCGCCCAGCGTATTGCGGGCGCAATGGGCAAAAGGAAGGCTCATCAGAAATAACAGGATCACCAGAACAGGTGCTTTGGGAAGGTTCTTTATCATTTTCCTGATCGCTCCACACAGTAAGCAGGCGAGAGAGAAGACGAAGCTTTTCTAAAGTAGCGTATAAAGATAGTGTGCTGTCTAACTTTTGTCAAGAGAAAAATCCATTTTTACTAAAAATTTCCTAAAAAAATCCGGCCCGATTCCGGTGACGGAAGATGGCCATTGTCAGGAATCAGGGATCAGGGAACAGGGAACAGCCCCACTCACCGAGGCTCCGATCCAACCGCCAGGTTTGATCGAAGAAGCCCGCCGCTGTCACGCCCCCCCATCCCTTCGTCTTTATCTCCCGATTATAGATGATGTAATCCGGCAATCCGGCCGCCGAGTGCATGGTGCCCAGCACCTCGGTCAACCGCATCCCCTCGACGTCGGTTCCCGCGTTCACCAGGACAAACCGTTTCCGGTTCAACGGATTCGGATAGATCATCCGAACGGCCCAGCCCGCTCCCTCGATCTTCCGGTCTCCCACCGTGATGCTGCCGGGCTGCACCGAGATGGGCAGCTTCCCGGCGATCCGCGCCATAACTGTGTTGCTCTCCAATCCCCCGAACAGGATCAGATTGTACTCCTCGATCATCCGTGCATCCACCGTCGAATCCGCCACGACGTGCACGTGCCCGTTGGCGCGCCACCACCATTGCTGGGCCTTGATCCGCGCGAGATGCAGATTGAGCGCAGTCTCTTCAGCATCCCCGCTTGTTCCATAGACAAACACGAAGGGCGAGAAATACGCCGCCTTGATGGGACCGTATTGCCCCGGCGTTTTCTGAAATCGCCGTTTTTTCATCGGGCCGGGCCGGAAAGTTCCGTCTTTTCGGATGTGGAACGACAACGGCTCAAACGATTGCGGATTGCGGATTGCGGATTGCGGATTGAAAACCTTCAACCCAAAATCTCCCATCCGGGATCCGTTCACTTCCACGGTGACCCGTTCTGCATCCACGAGCGCGTCGGTCAGATGGAGGGTGAATCCCGCCACGTTCTCCGCGGTCACCCGAATGGTATGATCGTCCAGCACTTCCGCCTCGATCCGCGTATCCTCATACAGCCGCTTTAAGCCATCCACCTGCACCCAGTACAGCCGGTCGTTGATTCCGAGATCGGTGGTCACGAACACCACGCGTTTGGGAACCGGATTCCGCGTGCGCTCCTTGAAAAATGCCATCATCTCCGGATAATCCACACACGCCGTGCCCGGAAGATCGCCCTCATCCCACCAGTGGCCCTTCCCCGGCTTTTCGCGATAGGTGACCTCGTACCCCAATCCCGTCACCATCTCCCCGGCCCGCCGCGCGTGGGTGACCGGCACATCGTCGTCGTCCGATCCATGCAGCACAAAAACCGGAACGTTCAACGCATTTTCCATGAACACCTCCGTCCGATCTTCCCGGATGACCTTCTCCGAGATGGATCGAAGCGCAGGAGGCGCGAACATATAGTCCTTACGCAGATACATCGGCCCGTACAGCGGAAAGCTGTTCCATCCCGCGCTCGGGGCCATCGCCGCAAACCGGTCCGCATGGTGCAACCCCACGTGCCATACCCCATGCCCGCCCATAGAATGCCCGGTGAGGTAAATCCGATCCGGGTCAATCCGGTACCGCTGCTGCACCTGCTCCAACACCTCCAGCGCATCCCGCCGTCCCCAGTCCTGCCAGTCGAATCCGAAGCGCCGCCGATTCGTGGGAGCCACCACGAACGCCCAGGCCTTGGGTGCGTAACATCCCACCTGCCCGTCCGAGCGGACACTGGCCCCGGGCAGCGAGAGGATCAGGGCGTACGTCCGCTCCGGATCGAAATCCGTGGGCGGCCGCACGGAGAAATGCTGCGCCGACTCGTCCATCGCCGAACGGAACGTCACGCGATACGGCATGTCCTTTTGTCGCACCCGGATCGGAACCCATTGCTCGTCCTGCACCTCATTTAAGACCGCGGATACCGTGGCGTACACCGTATCCCCCGAAATCGCGGCGGGCTCCACGTCCTCCTTGAGGCGGATCGGAACGGCCACCTTCTCCATCGTCAGCGGCTCCAGATTGGGAAGCACGGTCTCCGTCCGCTCGAACATGTCCCCTTCTACAACGATCTTTACATCCCGCACCTGCTCCGTCGTCGTATTCACCACGGGCACGCCGATCCATCCGTCCAACCGTTCCCCGACCACAATATCCGGGGTAGTCAGGTCCCGGTCGTTGATCATCAACGTCCCCTCCACAGGCAGCACCGAGAACGAAAACCAGGGCCGGGATCGCCCCACCTTCACGAGCACCCGGTTGATCCCTTTCCGCAACACCACCGGAATCTTCACAAAGTTATGCCCGTATCCATCTCCATAATACGGCTCTCCGTTCAGCCAGAACTTCCCGGTCCGTTCCGCCGTCACCAATGCCCGCTGCCTCCGCTCGCTCTGGAATTCGGCGTACGCGTATCCCACACAGCGCTGCCCCGCGTGCCCGTCGCTCTCCTGAAGCAACTCCCAGTTCACGCCCTCGTAAGCGAACTTCACCTTCCCCTCTTCGAGCTTCGTCTCCGTCCAGCGAACCCGTCCTCCTTCGGCCATGATCGTAAGATGCTCCATCCCCGCTTCCGGTCGAATGCCTTCCTCCCCTCCGTGGGCCGTCAGAAAATCTATATATCCCTCCCGGGTCCCCACGGAAAAAGGCCCCACGGTCACCCAGTCCTCCACGAGCAAAGGTTCATCCAACGTGGGCAAAGCCGCATCCGCCGGCGGATTCCGGTCGCGAGGATCAGGCATACCACAGCATAGAACGCCATCCCGAAGTATTTTAAGGGTCTCATAGCTTCTCCAGTGTTGGTTATTGGTGAGTGGGTGCTCGACATTCGCAATTTGACAAAATGTAGCTTTTTTTATGGC
>JAUWMS010000124.1 GCA_030613045.1 Candidatus Latescibacterota bacterium
CCTGATCCTTGATGTGCTCCGGGAAGGCTTGGTGCAGCGTGGTCTTCACGGCGCTGGAAACGGCCGCTTCGTTCTCTCCGACCCGCTCGATGCGAACCAGAATATCGTTGGGATTCCCAAACTGCTTGATCTCACTCCGGCTGAGATCCACGGTCTTCCCCTCCACGTCCACCTCGCTCAGGGCATCCCGCACTTCCCCTACGGAGATTGCCGGGTCGAAGTGCATCTCCAACATGGTCCCGCCCTCGAAGTCTATGCTCAAATTCGGGCCCCGGTGGATGCCGAGAGAGAGCAGGCCCAGCGCGATGACGCCCGCCGAACCGAGAAACGCCCATCGGCGTACGTTCACGAACCGTATTCCCAAATCCTTGAGCACGCTCTTCCCGATGCTCAAATTCTGGATGCTCCATCGGTCGGTGATAAAATCGAAGACCCCGCGCGTCATAATCAACGCGGTGAACATGCTGGCGAGAATCCCGATGGACAGCGTCAGCGCAAATCCCCGGATCGGGCCGGTCCCGAACTGATACAGCACGAGCGCGGTGATCAGGGTCGTCACGTTGGCGTCTAAGATCGTCCGGAAGGCCCGCGCATACCCGCTGTCAATGGCCGCCCGAACGGTCTTGCCGGTTCGCAATTCCTCCCGGATCCGCTCGAAGATCAACACATTCGCATCCACCGCCATCCCGATGGTCAGGATAATTCCCGCGATCCCCGGCAGGGTCAGCGTCGCATGAAAACCCGCCAGCACCGCGGTCAGAAACACCAGATTCAATCCCAGAGCCACGTTCGCCAAAAGACCCGCCGCACGATAGTAGAACGCCATAAACAGCATCACGATCGCCAGACCGATCAGCCCGGCCCGGACCCCCATCCGGATCGAATCCGCGCCGAGAGAAGGCCCCACCACCTGCTTGCTGATAATCTGCACCGGAGCAGGCAGCGCGCCCGCCCGGAGCACGATGCACAGATCGGTGGCCTCCTCCATCGTCTTACTTCCGGTGATAATCGAACGCCCGTCCCGGATTTTAGTCTGGATCGTCGGCGCCGAATAGACCTTGCCGTCCAGCACAATAGCCAGCCGGCGACCCACATTGGCTCCCGTAATTCGCGAAAAAAGCTTCCTGCCGTCGTCCGACACCGAAAAATTGATAATGGGTTTCCCCGCGGTCTGCACGTCGTACCCGCCGCCCACCGTGGGCGTCGCGTCGTCCACCACCGCACCGGTCATCTCCGCCTGTTTTCGGACGTAGTAGAGCAGCAGATACTCTTCCCCGTCCATCGTCTCCGGCTTGTTCGACCACAAGAATTGCGCATCCGAGGGGATCAGCGCTATCACTTGGGGATCGTTCAACATCTCCCTGAACCGCGCCGCGTCCTTCACACGAACGCAAAGATCTCCCGTGTAGAAGCGATGCAACAGCGAGGTAAACGGCCTTTGAAGCATTGGGCTTTCCTCCTCCGCTTCCTCGAAAAGCTGCTCCGCCGCCTCCTTCTTCGGCTCCTCTTCGGCCTGTTCCGCCGCGCCCGGCTCCGCCAATATCTTATCCGCCTTTTCCAGGAGCGATCCCAGGTCCTCGGTATTCTTGAGTAACTTGAATTCCAGCTGCGCGGTCTGGCCGATCAGATTCGTCGCCCGCTTGCTGTCCTTCAGCCCGGGTAGTTCTACGATGATCCGCTGATCCCCCTGCCGCTGGATGACCGGTTCGGAGACCCCGAATTGATCCACGCGATTGGTTATAACCTCCATCGCCCGATCCACCGCATCCCGCGCCTCGTCCGGAGGCAGCTTTGAAAGATCCACCTCCAGGACCATATGCATGCCGCCCTGCAGATCCAGCCCCAATCGGACCGCCTCACTCTTCAAACGATCCATCTCCTCAATGGAAAAGGCCTTCCGTTCCTCCTCCGAGGCCGTGTAGAACTTCAACGTGGGATAGAGATACCAGATTGAAGCGATCAGGGCTACTGCGGTCAAAGCGATCTTCCACTGGGTGCTGCGTCTCATCGGCGACTCCTTTCGTGTTGGTGATTTATGACTGGTGATTGGTTCGCCAGTCACCCGTTTACTCTTTCACGTTTTATGGGTTACGGATTAAGTTTCACGTTTCACGTTTCACGCTTCACGTTTTACGCTTCACATGGTTCCCGATTTTCTTCGCCCCCGACTTCCGTACTCGATTGCTTCATCATATCCCCGAAAGCAAAAAGCACATCCTCCACCTTAACCTTTCCCTCCGGATCGAATACGATGCGATGGCTGGGGCCTCTCGGGCCGAACCGGCGGTAGTCTTTCACGAGAAAAATGGCGATGGTGGGGACATCCAGCGCAACGGCTATGTGCATCGGTCCCGTATCCCCGCAGATAAACACGTGACAACGCTCGATCAGGGCGGACAGATGCGCGACCGAATTCGGTGCAATCAGAACGGGATCGGTATGCGCCTCCGCACGAAACAGGCGAATCACGCGCTCCTCGTCCGGCCCCCAGAGCACCACGACCCGCACACCAAACTCCGACCTCAGACGATCCGCCAGCGCCGCAAAGCGCCCCACTAACCACCGCTTTCCCCGACGTCCGCCGAGATGCATGCCCACGACAAACTCATGCTCCCCGATGCCCCGGTTCGTGAAGACCTGAAGCGCCCGACGACGATCCATTTCGGAGACCGGGATTCGCATCGGAGGCTCGATGATCTCATCCACCAGATACCGGAGCAGATTCAGATGAAGATCCGCCTCGTGCAGCACCTCCTCCGGTTTGGAAACGCGCAGGTTCAAAAAGAGATCGCTGTCTTTTCGGTCGTATCCCACACGGAACGGCGCATGGGTGGCATGCGTGAAATAGCCGTGGGTGAAAGAGGATGCGTGCACGGAACTGGCGTCTATGGTTAGATCGAAGGCCCGCTTTCTCAGGCGATGCAGGAAGCGAAAAAAACGGATGGGATGCGCAAAAACGTTTCTGTCCCGGAGCACAATCAGTTCGTCTAAGTCCGGGCTTTCCGACAGCAGGTCCGAAAAACGCTCCCCCACGAGAAGGGAGACATGCCCCTCCGGGAACGCGGCCCGGATCGCTCCCAAAAGCGGCGTAATCAGCACCAGGTTGCCTATCCGATGGTCCAGACGAACGATCAAAATCTTGCGCACCCGATCCCGATCGAAATCGGCTTTCCGCAACTCCTCCGGTCGAAAAAAAAGCCTCAGCGCCCAGACCCCGAACCGCTTTGCCCGCTTCTCTATGCGCTTGGTCCAGGCCATGCCCGTGCTCCTCCCTTCCTCCCCCGTCATTGGTGAATGGTGAGTGGTGAGTGGTCGTTAACCATTTCTAACTCACAATTTACAATTCACGATTTTTGGTTTGGGGTTGGGGTTGGGGGGCATTTTTCATTTTGCATTTTGCATTTTTCAATGCATTTCCACCTTCCCGACCACACCGCTCGAAGCCCGATGCCTCAGTTCCCCTTCCGTCTCGTAGATCACCCAACCCTCCACCTCGTCCAATCCCTCGATCCACGCGATGCCGTCCGGGCCCATCACAAAAAGGGTCGTGGAGAGCATATCCGCATCCATGCACGTCCGCGCCCACACCGTGGCGCTTATCGCCTTCCGGGCCGGATAACCCGTCCGGGGATCGAGCAGGTGATGGTAGCGTTTTCCATCCGCCTCGAAGAAGCGCTCGTAGTCTCCCGAAGTCGCCACGCTGTGAAGAGGTATCTCGCCGATCTCGATCAACGTCCCCGCCTTTCTCGGATGCGCCAGCGCGATCCGCCAGCGCCTTTTGCCCGGCTTGGTTCCGAAAAATCGTAGATCGCCTCCCGCCTCCACCAATCCGCCCGAAGCGCCGCCTCGCTCCAATATACGCACCGCCCGATCCACGGCATAGCCTTTGGCAATAGCGCCCAGGTCCAAAGCCATATTCTCCTTCAGGAACCGCACCTTCCCCTCGGTTACCTCAATTTTATCCGCTCCAATTAGATCGAGCGCCGACGCAATTTCGTCCTTATCCGGAACGTGAGGCGTGGCCGTCGCAAATCCCCACAGACGCATGACCGGGCCGATGGTGACGTCACAGGCCCCGTCCGAAAGTCGTGAAAAAAACAACGCCCTCCCAAGCACCGCAGTCACGTCCGCGGACATCGGGACCCACTCGCCGGATGCCCCTTCGTTGATGCGGCTGACCTCGCTGTCCCGCCGCTTTTTGCTCATCACACCTTCGAGGCGCTCGATCTCCTCAAACGCCGCATCGAGCAACCCCTGGATCGGCTCTGCCTCGTCTCCCCATGCCTTGATGGTCACCAGCGTGTCCATCAGAAACCGGGAGTCGGAGATTATTTTCGCCTCGTCCGCCCGACGGGCCGCGAGCCAATAGAGCGTCAATCCGACCAGCACCGCTCCGATCGCATATTGGAGGAGACGCTTGGAAGAACCGTTCCGCATACAACCTCAAGCCACCGAAAATAGAAAGAGAAGAGGCCCGTTCACCGAAAACGGAGCGCGGACGCCGGCCCCTTCACGTTTCACGTTTTACTCCACGTTTCACTCAAAAAACCATCTCCATCGCCCGGGGCGGACAGGCCCGGATGCAGGCCCCGCAGGCGATGCATTGATCGCTGTCGAAATTCACCCGCATCGTAGCCCGATCCACGCTCAAAGCCTTTGTGGGACATAACACCACACATACGCCGCAGTGCGTGCACTTATTTTCATCCCGCCGGACGTCCTCGCTGAACGGCTGGATTTGCACATCTAAACTTTTGAGATACTGGATACCGGCATCGTAATTTTCGCGCTCGCCCGTCAACTCAAAAACCAGCACGCCCTCTTCCTGGGGGCTGATGCTGGCCTTTAATATGTTAAAGCTCAGATCGTAGTCCTTCACCAGGTGATAGATAATAGGCTGATCCACCAGAGGAGCGGCGAAACGAAGCACGATTTTTCGTGAGATCATCCGAATTTCCTTTCCAAAACTTCCTTATTTACCGCTGAGAACGCTGAGAACTGCAAGGCTTCCACTTTTGGTGTGCTCCGCGGTGAAACTATTGTTGGAAGACAGTGGAATTGGGTTCATCTTCCCACAGCCGGGAGCAACTCGGTCGGCTCTCCCAACAGGAACGATCCTTTTTGAATCCACTCCTTCAAGGTCCCGGCGATCTCCCGCGCTTTGCTGTAACTCGACATGGAAGCGGTGGGAATTTCCTTTCCCATCAAGGTGATCCGGCCGCTTCGGAGGGAGCGATAGTCTATCTCGCCCAGCGTTTCCGGTCTGGCATTGGGGTACGCGTCGCTGTAGTCCACGATGGGCGCCACGATGTCCTCGTCCCGGATCGCGGTGTGCCGGACGATATCCTCGTTGAGGATGGGGATGGGCACGCCGATGCCGACCATGAGCGAAGCGCCGTAGCCCAAGAGACTGACGCCCACCAGCCATTCCGGATGCATCTGCTTGAGATCGCCCACCACGCTCAACGTGCCCGCGCCTCCCTTCGGCACGCCGAGGGCATTCCGTTCGGGATCCGGATCGTGCTGAGTGCCGGGCCAGAACACATATCCCACGCCGCCGCCGAGAAAGATACGCGTTCCGATGCCGATGGTCTTGAAAAAGGGATCGTTCATCAGCGGCGAAAGTTGCCCCGCGCTGGAATAATTGGCGTTGCCCATATGCGGCTTCAGCACGCCCAAATAGGTATAGATCGTCTTATCGGAACCATTTACGGCCACGTTGTAGTTCTGATACGCATTTCTCGGACTGAGCAACGTGGCGTCCTTCAGGTCGTGGATCGTGAGGTCCTTCTCGAATTCTTTTCGGGGATAACAATCGGTGCCGTAAGAGGTGGCCTTGAGATGAATCGGTTTTCCGGCCACGAGATCCTGAATGAGGTGCCCGCCGCCGTATCGAAACTCGCCGGGATGCTCGCTGTTGAGCGGATCGTGCTCCGGCATCTCCGTGGCCCCGACGTAGATATCCACCGCCGCCAACCCGCCATACGCGGCGATCTCATTGAGCCACGCCTTCTGAATCCGTATCTTCGGCGTGGTATGCCCGATATTCAGAACGGCCCCGGAGGAGCACATCGCGCCGAAAGTGCCCGTGGTCACCACGTCCACTTCCCGTGCGGCCCTCGCGCTCCCCTTCTCCTCCACGAGGTCAATGATCTCCTCCGCCGTCACCACCACCGCCTGGCCCTTGGCAATCTTCTCGTTGATCTCCTGAAACGTTTTCGGCATCAATTCCCCTCCGAACTTAAACTTTCCTCAGACGCACCCTTTCACCACGGAATCTCACGGAAAACCACGGAAAACATTTCGCCCGTTTCAGTCTTTTCCGTGGTTTTCCGTGGTTATCCGTGGTAATCCGTGGTGAGCATTGTCCCTGGACTACTTCGAAAATTCCAAGTTGATCTCCTCCGTCGTCCACCGGGATCGCACCGTAAGGGTATCCGGAAAGCTTACGATCCGCTCCGCGGGAACAAAAGGCTGGACCTGGCCTAAGCTCAATCGGCCGTTTTCGTCCTCGTCTCGAAAGGCGGACAGGGTGTAGGATCCCGGTAGCAATCCCCAAGTGTACGGGCCTTCCCCGGCCACGATGGTTTCGGTTCGCTCCTTTTTGCTCCCGACTTTCACAGCTTCTATGTGAAACGCCCCGGCGGCGGATTCCTTCCCGTCGGAGATATCGCCTGAAATAAATCCTAATGTATCCGCGGATAGGGTTCGAAAGGAGACCACAAAGACACTGTCGTCGGAGGCATTTCCCGTCCGGTCGAAGAACAGACCCGGATCCACTCGGAGACGGTGCGCGTCACCTTCCTTCCAACCGCCCTCCGGCGAAAAGCAAAGGCGATTGGCGTCGGTCCAGCGCCACGCGCCAACAGGAGTCTCCGGAGGCGCTTCCCATAGAAACGCGCTGTCGGGAATCACCTCCCGCATCGCGTCGTCGAAAACCAGCGCTATCGGACGATCCGGGGAAACGACGCGGGCTTCTTTGGAAGGGGCGTAGGAAACCACGTGCGGCTGCAGCGTATCCGAACGCGCGCTTCCGGTAAACGAAACAATGCGCGTCTCCTCGGATACGGGATACCCCCAAAGGTCGTGTCCGAAGACCGAGACTTTATACTCCGCTCCCGAATGCTGTGGCTCCGTATGAAGATGAATCTTTGAGGCTGTAATCGGCG
>JAUWMS010000378.1 GCA_030613045.1 Candidatus Latescibacterota bacterium
AAACTGGTTTTATGCCCTGTTGGCGATGAGCACGGTGTTGGAGAACCGAACGCCTTTCCTGCGAATCCTGGGCCACGCCCTGGTGCACGACGAGCACGGCGAGGAGATGCACAAGAGCAAGGGCAACGCGATCTGGTTTGACGAGGCCGCGGAGCGTATGGGCGCGGACGTGATGCGGTGGATGTTCGCCGGGAGCAATCCAGTTAACAACATCCATTTCGGATTCGGCCCGGCGGATCAGATCAAGCGAAAGCTGCTGACCCTGTGGCATTCCTACAGTTTTTTCGTCACATACGCGCGTCTCGATGGCTTCGATCCCACGAGCGACGCCCCACCTATCTCGGACCGGTCGGTGCTGGACCGGTGGCTCACGGCCAAGGTGAACGCATTAGTCCGGGATGCCCGCAACGAGTTGGAGCGCTACAACGCGATGGCGGTAGTCAAGAGCGTGGAGGCGTTTTTGGAGGATTTATCCAATTGGTACATCCGAAGAAGTCGTCGGCGCTTCTGGAAAAGCGAGAGCGATTCGGATAAGGCGGCCGCTTACTCCACGCTGTACGAGACGTTGGTGACGCTGGTCCGGGTCATCGCTCCGATCATGCCCTTCTTCTCCGAGGAGATCTACCGAAACCTGACTTTATCCGATCCCTCCGCGCCGGAGAGCGTGCACCTGTGCGACTATCCGGAGCCGAACGAAGCGCTGAGGGACGAGGCGCTCATGGAGGATATGGCATTGGTGATCCGGATCGTAAGCCTCGGACGGGCCGCCCGCAAAAACGCCGGACTCAAGGTGCGCCAGCCGCTTTCCGAGATCCGCGTGGTCCCGAAAGCGTCCGAAGAACCGGCGCGCGTCGAACGGCTGAAAGAGCAAATTACGGAGGAGCTCAACGTCAAGGAAGTCGTCTGGGTCGAGGATCCCACTTATTTCGCGGATTACGTGATTCGGCCCAACTTCCGGCTGCTCGGCGCCAAATATGGCCGGGACCTCCCAGTCCTCCGGACCGCGATTGAGGCGCTCGATCCGGCGGACGCAGCCGAGTGCGTTGAACGGAGATCCGAGGTCGTCCTGAGCCTGAACGGGCGGGAGATCGCGCTGCTTCCGGAGGAGATCGTCGTGGAGACGAAGCCGAAGGAGGGGCTGAGCGTGACGGAAGAGGACGGGTGCGTGGTGGCGTTGAACACCGAATTGACCGAGTCGCTGGAGGACGAAGGCTTTGCGCGCGAACTCGTGCACCGAATCCAGAATATGCGCAAACAGGCCGGCTTCGAGGTCTCGGACCGGATCGCGCTTTCCTATCGCGCCACGCCCCGTTTGGAGCAGGCCATCGAGGCCTTCCGGGATTATATCCGGGCCGAAACGCTTTGTCTGAAGTTTGAAGCCGGAGACGACGGCGATTTCACCGTTTCCGAAAAAATTAATGGGCAGGAAGCACGGATTGCCATTGCAAAAGCAGAGAACACCTGGTAAGCTAAAAGCTACTGATGACTGATGACTGGGTCACCAATCACCAATCATCACTCACCAATCACCCAAAGAAGGGGGGTTTTGTGGATGAATAAGAAGGATCTGAAATATTTTGAGGGCTTGATTCAGGACAAAATTCAAAAAATACGCAAGGATCTGGATCACTTTGGTGAAAATGTCATGAGCGGCACCAATACGGAGCTGTCCGGCGATCTGTCCGCGTATGCGACCCATCCATCCGACCAGAGCAGCGGTGCGACGGAACGGGAGTATGCGTTCATGCTTGCTTCCAAAGAGGGCCGGTTTTTGCACCACCTGAACGAGGCTCTGGAGCGGATCAAGGACGGCACTTTTGGGAAGTGCCGCGTGTGTCAAAAAAAAATCGGGAAAACGAGATTAGAGGCTGTTCCCCACGCCACGATGTGTATCCAGTGCAAATCCGAAGAAGAACGGTTGAAACGTGAACGCCGTTAAAACTTTCCTTAAAACAAACGCATGGGAGCTTGGCGTCTTCGCGGCGACGATCTTCCTGGATCAATGGTCCAAATGGATCGTTTCCGGGAGGATGGCATTGGGGACTTCCATCGAGGTTCTGGGCCGTTTTTTTCGGCTCACGTACATCCATAATCCCAATGCCGCCTTTGGGATCGCGCTTTTCGGAGGGAGCTTTCATCTTATCCTCTCCTTCGTCGCGCTGATCCTGATCCTCTTCGTCCTGTATCGGACGCCCCTGAGTCAAAGAGGCTCAAGGATAGCTTTGACACTGATCCTCGGCGGTGCCATAGGCAATCTCATAGATCGCCTCCGAATGGGCGAGGTGGTTGATTTTTTCGACTTCGGTATTGGCCGCTATCATTGGCCCGTGTTCAACGTGGCGGACATCGCCGTTACGGTGGGCGTATTTTTACTCCTCTTTTCTTATATTCGGGACAGCGCTCAGCAGTCGGCTGATAAAGGACAAGATGAAAGTTGAAAGTTGAAAATCTCCCCCCTTTTTCTTTTTCATCTTTCATCTTTTATCTTGACAGTATAGAAATTTCCATTTTGGGGTTTGATTCCGTTTTCGGGCAAAATCCTTTCCAATTAGGAGGCCAGGAAGCCAGGAGAAAGACAATCCCTACGTAATGCACCTTGGCCCTCTCCTGGTTTCCTGGATTCCTGATAGAAAACACGCTCTGCTTATCAGAAACTTACAAAAGCCCGCCCGAAGGGCGCTAAGTCCAGACTTTTATCTTTTATCTTGGTGTAGAGAGAGGCGGGAAAAAAAAGGAGGAGAAAAATTTTGGAGTTCTTCATATCGGAGGAAGAAGCAGGAAAACGAGTAGATCGGTTCCTGGCCGAACAGAAGCTGGGATGTTCGCGTTCGTACCTCCAGAAACTGATCGCCGGGGAGCACGTCACCGTAAATGGCGTCCGGCCCAAGGTCAGCTATATGGTTCGACCGGGAGATCAAATAGTCATTTGCCTTCCCGAGCCGGTACCGATGCACTTAGATCCAGAGGACATTCCTCTGGACATTTTTTTTGAGGACGAACATCTCCTCGTGCTGAACAAGCCGGCGGGACTGGTGGTTCATCCCGCGGCCGGACACCGAACGGGCACCTTGGTGCATGCGCTGCTCCATCACTGCGACAATCTATCCGGGATCGGGGGCGTGCTCAAGCCCGGCATTGTGCATCGGCTCGACAAGGACACCTCCGGCCTGTTGGTCGTGGCCAAAGACGATGCAACGCATCGGGAGTTGTCCCGGCAGTTTGGGGAACGCACCATCGCCCGAACGTATTTCGCGTTGGTCTGGGGAACGCCTAAACCATCTGAAGGTCGGATCGAGGCCCCCATCGGCCGCTCGGTTACGGATCGAAAAAAAATGGCGGTGACTGAAAAAGGGAAAGGAAGGTATGCGGCTACGAAATATCGGGTTACGGAACAATTCGACTTTCTTTCCATGCTTTCCCTTCGCTTGGAAACGGGACGCACCCACCAGATCCGCGTGCACATGAGCCACATCGGGCATCCCGTGTTCGGCGATCCCAAATACAGCGGAAGAGAAAAACATCTCAAGGGGATCGCTCCCGAATGCCGGATCCAGGCCCGAAATCTCCTGAAGCAGATGCCCCGACAGGCGCTCCACGCCG
This sequence comes from Candidatus Latescibacterota bacterium, assembly GCA_030613045.1. Classification (GTDB taxonomy): domain Bacteria; phylum Latescibacterota; class 4484-107; order 4484-107; family 4484-107; genus 4484-107. Next base: position 3,601 of record JAUWMS010000378.1, read on the forward strand.
CCACGCTGGTGTTCGTCCATCCGAAGACCGGGGCGAGTATGGAATTTTCTTCGGAGATGCCGGAGGATATGAAGGGGCTGGTGGATGCGGTGCGTGGGGAGGAGTGATTGGTGAGTGGTGAGTAGTGAGTGGTGTGAACCTCCCGCAAGTTGCGAACTTGCGGGAGGTTGTTTCTTTTGGAGATAACTT
>JAUWMS010000362.1 GCA_030613045.1 Candidatus Latescibacterota bacterium
TGCCCATTCCAAACGCTTGCTCACCGAGGGCCATAGCCCCGGCGTTCCCCTGCAGAGTGACCGGCGCTCCAAATCGTTCCCCCACGATTTTGCCCAACGGCAGATTCCTCAGGTTTCCGAACTTCGGAGAAAAAATCATAGAAGCGCTGTCCGGATCACTCAAGCCTGCCATTGCCATGCCGATTCCGAGAAGCGGGGGTTCCTTCCGACCGGCGAGCAGGTGTGTGATGGTTTCCACAACACCTTCAACCAACTCCTGCCCTGTTCTCGTTTCTCTGATTTCCTGACCCACACGTTCGCCCTTGATATTTACCGCTACCGCGCGCGTATGCGTCAATCCGATATCCACGCCCACCGCAATCCCAAACCGGGGATCCAGCTCAAAGAGCTGTGGCCGGCGGCCTCCGGTGGATGGCCCCAACTTCTTTTGCCGGACCAGCCCTTCTCCCTTCAGTTCGTCCAGAAAACATTTCACCCCTTTTCGGTCCAGACCCACGGTAGCGCTGAGATGGGATAGCGAGGTGGAACCTTTTTTCCGCACCAGATTCAGCACGGAATATTTTTTTTGTTGGGTAAGATATTCCTTCAATGCACCGGCTCCCGCTTCGCATGTTTTGAGAAAAAATCTATTATGTTTGCCCAAATATAGACCAATGCGGGCATGTTGTCAAGAACTTTTTTTCTTTTTGGTAAAATATGTTTTTGGGGAGAAATCAGGGAAGAAGGAGTGGGGTAGCCGAATATGGAGAAGGCCAAAAAGGGTGGGCGTTCTATAGCATCGGGGTAGTCGGATACAGAGCTTGCCTGTTCGGCGGGCACCTCCGTCGAACGGTCGCAGAGATTGGAGTTTCTCTGGAGCCACTTGCAAAACACTTTTCAGATGAGATTGCTTCGCAATTTTGTCTCTCAAATGACCAAAATAAAGCCGTTTTGCCGTTTTATGCCGAATGGCGTCCTCGCTTGGACTTTTGCAAGTGGCTGTCTGTACTACTGAACTGCAAGATTTTGTTTTTTGGCAAGGTTTTTGTAAAACGAGGATGGTAAGAATGGTCCGGATTCCCACAGATTCTTACTCTGTTTGATCCGTGAAAATCCGCATAATCCGTGGTTATTTTTTGTTTGCAGCTTTGCTGCGGTGAGGTTTCTGTAGCTCTGTGGCTAAAGTTCCGGGACGAGTTGAGGACTACCGATTCCAGAAATAGGAAACCTTCGCCACGAGCACCCGGTCGTTCAACCCAAAGTGCGTATCCGAAGCACTCCTGTCCTCGTTGTAGGCGAGGAACAGATTGCTTCTCGGGCGGAATTCCCAACCCAACAGCCCGCTTACTAAAACCGTCCGATGGGTCTGAATCTGATCATAATAGGTGCGGTTGGCGCTTGTCTGAGCGAATACTCTCAAGAAGACATCTCTGTTTAAGAGGTAGGTGGTTCGGATAGAGCCGGTCCAAAAGCGGCCATCCGTACCTCCCTTGGGATCGAAGCTCTGAACGTAGTTGACGTCGAGATCCAGGTCGAGGTGGTCGTTTGGACGAGCCGTTCCCCCCATGCCGAGCGACTTGTTATTTCCCACGTACTTTTGGGCAAAATTGTAATAATCGCGCGAACTGAAATTCATACTGCCGACCAGGCGCCGATGCCCCTGAGTCCCAACCGATGCACCAAAGCTTTGGACATTGAAAACGTCGGTCAGCTCCACGGTCTTTCCATAGTCATACCATACCCGGATGCTACTCAGTAAGAATTCAGGACGGAAGCTCACGCTCAGCCATGTGTTGTGCCCCCAGCTTACGAGGTCTTCTTCGAACTCCGGGCTGATGGCGAGGGTCGAATCAAGCTCCGTGAAGTAGGCATCGGTGTACAATCCCCGGGACGCGCTCCCCTCGTATCCGACGAATACCTGCTTCAATCCAAAATCCTGCGTCCTTGGCCTGTACTCTACCCCGAAATTTGCGCTTTCCCAGCCGAGATCGTTTTCTTTTCGGATATACCCCGTTGCGTTGGCATCGAATTGGGGCTCCATACGCTCCGCGGAGAGTGCAACGTGGAGCAGGTCGGTGCTTCGGTCGAGCTGGAACGTATAGGCCCTATCGTTTTCGGAAAGATCCGGGCTCCAGACCTGGGCAATCTGGCCGGACGCGACGTATTTGTTTTGAAAGCCGAATCGGCCATCTATCCCCACCACTCGATTGTAAGTGTCCTCCCAATCCTTCGTGGCCATCAGGATCCCCACGCTGGATCTGCGAAAGAGGTCCTTACTGACGCGAAAGACCGAGTAGAGCGCTTCTTCCTTATTCTCCTCCTTGTCCCGAAGTCCGAAATAGGTCCAATCGCCCGTTTGGGCTCCTATAAACCCTACGGTTGTTCCCCCCACTTTGCCGTTCAGTTTGGTTCCCCACAGGATATCCCCTTTGTTCCCGATCCGCCTGCTGTAGAAGAGTTCCAGGGGCGTGGAAAAGACGCTGTTCCCCTCCATAAAGAAAAGACGCTTTTCCTGAAGCCGGGTGGGAAAACGGGTCAGGTTGATCTCGATACGATCCGCTTCCACCTGGGCAAAGTCGGGATTGACCGTGAGGTTGGCCCTCAGATTCGTGGTGACGCCGTATTTGACGTCGAAACCGAGGTCCGATTTTCCCGCGGCCTTCTCTTCCCCGTGCTGGGACAGCCAGGCCGTCGTATAAGGATAGATCTCCAGGTGCTTTCCCTGGCGGATATGCTCGATCCCCACGAGATGGCCCAGGCTGGACATCCGCCAGGTGCCTCCGTCATCCGGGCTGATGGGCTTCCACGCCGTGGATTCCCCATCTCTGAAATACCGTTCGAAGTTGATGCCCCAGACGTGGTTCGTCTGGTCGGGGAATCGAAGATTGCTCAGGGGGATTTCGAACTCAGCGACCCATCCCAGAGAGTCTATGGAAGTCTCGCACCGCCAGAATCCATCCCAGCTTATGTCCTTATAGCTGTCATTGTATCGGTATGAGTCCTGCTGAACCCCAAGGGGATTGCAGGCGAATTTGTACCCCGTCCGGTGATCGTGGCGGCTGTCTATAAAAATGGCAAAGGCATCCGAAGCGTAGGCATTGTCCCGGCGGGAGAGATGTTTGACGATCTTATCCGGCTTGGCGAAACATCGCGCTCCCACATAGAGATGCGTCCGGCTATACACGATGCGGATCTCGGTGTCCTTCGAGGCGGGCTGTCCGTAATAGGGTTCCTTCTGAGTGAATCCGCTGACCGGAATGGCCTTTTTCCACACAGCATCATCCAATCTGCCATCAATCCTGGGCGGCGACGTATCCCCCAGTGGCAAAGCCCTCATCACATAAGATCCTAAGTTCTCCTCGTCGGCAAGAACAAAGTTATGGAGCGTCAGAAGGCACAGGAGAATTGGAACAATGATTTCCCATCTCTTCGCGAGCAAACGCATCGTTTTCCCCCTTTCGATCCAGTGATTTCGCATTTTTCAAAGCTACCTGAAACCCGATATGACGGTTATGGTTATTGCGGTACGCTATGATCCTGCATTATTCATTAACTTCAAAGAAAACGTGGTATCTCAATGATAAATAATCAAATACAGACAAACCGTTCAAAAATCCAGTTTTTCGTGAACCCCTTTATTTTGATCGTATGGGAATTTCCATTTTTTATTTGGGGGTTGGTTCGGGATTTTGGTATCCCGAACCATGAATGTCACAAGGCTGAAAATGGAAAGTAAAAAATGAAGAAGGCGCGTTTTCATACTCCGGCGTTAGACTGCGGGGTTCGTGCGGCCGTCCCCCGAACCGTGACGTTTATGTCACCGTTTAAATATCGAACAATGTATTCGGTAAAGCCACGGAAGTCATGCAGTTCATCCAGGCTTTTGTACCTGCATTATTCACAAATCCTGGGTTTCACGCTTGGCTCCGAATTTCTGAATAATGCAGGGTAGATGATGTCCCGTCGGGGACAGGATATTTGTAGCATTGGGGAATGGTCGAAAACCTTCCCCAAGTCCCGTGAGGGACG
>JAUWMS010000163.1 GCA_030613045.1 Candidatus Latescibacterota bacterium
AGACGGTGCCCACGGGCAAAGGTCTCGTGTGGCGTACGCCGAGCAGTTCCAGAGCTTCTTTCCCATGGTACGTTACTCCTTGCCGATCACCGACAGCGAGCTGGATCTCATTGACGAGCCCGGCGAGGCCATGATGGGTCGGCGCGGCGAAATGGCCGGGGGGCTTATGCCGCTTCCGCCGAACATGGCGTTTACTTCCGAGTACCGGATTCCCAAAGAGAAGTATAGTGAATGAATTCCCTGTGGAAGTGTGACGGTGAGAGAGTGAGAAAGTGAGAAATTCGGCGGTGCGATCTCACTTTCTCGCTTGCACACTTTCCCCATCTCTTGAACCTTTATGGGAGGATTGAAATGACAGGCATAACCGGCATCACCAAAGGCCGTGTAGCTCTGACTATTCCTCCGGACACGCCGCCCGATGAGGTGTGGCGGTATGGATTGGGATTTCCGTTTCAAGTAGCGCCTCGGAAAGCGGGGCTTTTCTGCAATATCCGTAAGGATGGCACGAAAAGTATTGATCTTGAGATCGGATCGGACGTGGTGCTCTTCGATGAGCTGGAGGACATTCGCGCCGGGAATGCGATGGCGCTTTCGCGGTATGAAATAGAAAAAACGTTCATCGTCCGAAAGGGGCCGGTTCTCGGCGGTTTCGTGCCCTTGGGCGCAAAGTCGGCGGACGGGGATCCGCATCCGCACGCGGGCACGGGATTCGGCTTGGCAATGGGGGCTCGCCACGTGCTCGATGAGACCGGGAACTACGATTACCGGGATGACGCGGACCGGCACGCCGAGTTGTTTCAATTCGGGTACGATGGGAAAGATTTCAAGATTCTTCAGAGGGAATACGTGAAGGTGGAATCGCTTCTTTCCGAGTGGGAACTGGCGGGAAATTTCGTCACCAACGCGATTCCCGACGGCCGGGATTTGCTCTATGTGATGCTGGCGAAGGTGGTGAAACTTGGAGTTTCCGGGGTGTCGCGCTGGCGGCATGGAGCGGATGGCTGGCGCCCGGTTTCGTTCGTTCCGGTGACGGGCGATGAAGTCCGGTGGGGCGAGCCGAGTCTTATCCGGGATGGGAACGGAGATTTGCTTTTTTCCGCCCGCAGTGATTGCAGTGTCTTACCGGGTGTTGCATTCGATGCGGCGGTATGGCGTTCCACCGACAACGGAGAGACCTGGGAACAGGTCATCTACCGAAAGGACTGCCGGTCCCGGTCGCCGGTTTCGATCAATCAGGCGGCTGATGGCACGCCGTTTGTCGCCGCCAATCTGCCCCCGCACGATCGCACCCGCGAGGTGCTGTGCTATTGGCCGCTCAATGAGAGCCGGACGGACTTTGAGGAGTGCCGGATCGCGCGCGATGCGCCGGCTGAGTTCGGTCCCGCGCCGAGCGGTTCGTGGTGGCGGATTGACCATCCGAATTCCGCCATCGTCCGGCTTGCCGACGGCGCGTGGCACAGCCTCTTGGCCTATCGGATCGTGGACAACGGGGAAGTGGAGGGCGACGCGGATCCGCCGCCTCAGACGGGGTGTTACGTCGAGGAGGTGCTTTCGAGCGGGGAAGCGATCCCGACGTGGAATTTTTGACTTTTTTGGTAACCACGGAAAATCACGGAATGACGTAGCGGGGCAAAGCCGCAAGCAAAGCCCAAAAACAATGGGACACGGATTGCACGGATTTACACGGATCAACCTGAGTGCGGATAGGTAGGAAACCGAGCAATCCAACCCCTCCTCGCTCAACAAAAACCTGGTCAAAAAAACAGGATTTTGCGGGTTAGTAGTGCAGAAGATTCTCCCTTGGCTCTTGAGTTTATTAGCCTATTTAATATTCAGGACTTCCGTGGGTTTCCGTGTGATTCCGTGGTGAGCTTTCTTAAATCCGAGAAACGATCCATTCCATTCACAGAAAGGAGTTCCCCATGGCAAGTCGTTCGATTCATCTGATGCTCGTGGCCACCCACCCATCGGATAGCTTTGACCAGGCAGGCGGCACGCTTGCGCATCACGTGGCCCGTGGCGACCAGGTAACGGTTGTGCTCGCCACTACGGGAGTGCGATCCCATCACAATCAGTTGCAGGACGAGCGCCGCATAGCGGGCGCCGAACTCAACGTTGAGGAGCGGGTGAAAGAGGCTGCCCGGCAAAAGCTCGAAGAGACACGCAACGCCTGTCGGATTCTCGGATTCGATGATATTCGCGATCTGGGTTTCGAGGACGATGATACCCTCCTCACTGACGACAAGATCGACGCCATCGCCGATGCGATCCGCGATGTCAAACCGGATATTCTGATCACCCACCAGCCATACGAGATCGGAGGCCTGATCAGCCACGCTACGATCGGGCAGGCCACGATCCATGCCTGGCAGCGTGCGATGGGCGTCGGCCGTGGCAATCAGATCCGTCACTACGTGCCTGCGATTTATTTCATGAACCCGATGGCGTACATGGGTTACAGCAGTCTCGGATGCGCAGGAACTTTCCACGCGGATCTCTATATTGATATCACCGACGTCATTGACAAGAAAGTGCAAGCCCTGGACTATATCGCCAGTCAGTATTACGGGGGGGCGTTTGCGCGCAAGCGTGCAGAGACCGAAGATGGCGCTCACGGGAGCAGATCACGCCTGGCGTACGCGGAGCAGTTCCAGAGCTTCTATCCCATGGTGCGCTATACCTTTCCGATCACCGACAGCGAACTGGACCTCATTGACGAGCCCGACGAAGCCATGATAGGTCGGCGTGGTGAAATAGTCGGGGGACTTATGCCGCTTCCGCCGAACATGGCGTTTACTTCCGAGTACCGGATTCCCAAAGAGAAGGAGGGCGCATGAATTCCCCGGGACAGCGGGACGGGGTGAAGGCGGGAAAGTGGGACGGTGAGAAAGGGAGAAAGTGAGAAATTTGGCGGCGCAATCTCACTTCCTCCATCTGAGGAGAGAGAATACTTAGTTTTTTGCTTGGGATGTGGCGGAGTTAAACTCCGCCACATTGTTTGGGGCGGGCTGACCCCTGACCCCTGAATGCCGATTCTTATGGGAGGGTTGAAATGAAAGGCATAACGAGCATCACCAAAGGCCGTGTAGCTTTGATCATTCCTCCGGACACGCCGTCGGATGAGGTGTGGCGGTATGGATTGGGATTTCCGTTTCAGGTGGCTCCGAAAAAGGCGGGGCTCTTCTGCAACATCCGCGTGGAAGGGAAAGGCAGCATTGACTTCGAGAACGGAACAGATGTCATTCTCTTCGACGCCCTTTCGGACATTTGCCCCGATGAAGCGGTCCCTCTTTCCAGGAATCAGATGGGGAAATCGTTGGTCACGGTGAAGTTTCCGGTTGTAGGCGGGTTCGTACCGTTCGGTGCGAAACAGCCGGACGGTTCACCCCATCCCCATGCGGGTACGGGATTTGGAATAAGCCAGGCCATTTCTCATACGCTGGACCGGACAGGCCACTTCGATTACAGGGAGCACAGCGATCGGTTTATCGAGTTGTTTCAGTTTGCGTATGACGGGAAGGAGTTCAGGGTCCTTGAAAAAGAACGGGTGGAGTTGGAGACGCTTCTTCCCAAATGGGAACTTGCCGGGCTGGGACTCTCGAACGCGATCCCAGACGCCAATGATTTGTTGTTCTGTATGACGGCGAAGCGAGACGATGCCGGGGTTGACGGGGTGTCGCGCTGGCGGCATGGAGTGGATGGCTGGCGGCCGGTTTCGTTCGTTCCGGTGACGGGAAGCAGAGCGGGAGACAAGGGGAAGTGGGTATTTGGCGGCGAGCCGAGCCTGATCCGGGATAGTGACGGGAGCCTGCTCTTTTCCGCCCGCAGCGCCGATGAGGCCAAATTCGATATCGCGGTGTGGCGTTCCGCGGACAACGGCGAAACGTGGGAACAGATCATCTACCGAAAGGCATGCCGCGCCGCGTCTCCCGTTTCGATCAATCAGGCAGCGGACGGCACGCCGTATATTGCCGCCAATCTGCCTTCTATCTGCCGCACCCGTGAGGTGCTTGGCCTGTGGCCGCTCAATGAGGATCGGACGGATCTCGAGGATTATATGATCGCCCGGGATGCCCGGGTTGAGTTTGGCCTGGCGCCGAGCGGATCGTGGTGGCGCATTGATCATCCCACTTCGGCCATTGTGCAATTGAAGGACGGCGCGTGGCACAGCCTCCTGGCCTATCGGATCGTGGATAACGGGGAAATCGAGGGTGATGCGGATCCGCCGTCGCAGACGGGGTGCTACGTGGAAGAGGTGCTTTCGAGCGGGGAAGCGATCCCTACGTGGCGCTTTTGAAATCCGCTCCTTCCTCCTCATCCCCGGATGGTTGGATTCGACGCCGGAGGAATCGTAACGTAACCGGAAGGAGTCTGCTATGGGAATCACATCGGATTGGCACATCCACACACGGAATTCATGCGATGGGGCATGTATGACCATCCGGGAACTCATTGCCCGTGCGGAGGAAAAGGGAATTGAAGATTTCGGCGTCTCCGATCATATTCATACCCCGTATAATCTGCCGGATCTAACCGCATCCCGAAAGGAATGGGAAGGATGCAAGCCCCATGAACATTTTCACTTTGGCGTGGAGGTAAGTTGTGTGTCTCGCTGGGAAATAGAGGAGATCGCGGCCGGGAAATACGATGCCCCGACATACGGCGTGCGCGAGGGCGGGCCTGCAAATGGGGCGCTAACCATCGGGTTGACTTCGGAAGACATAGAAAAGCACCGGATTGAATATGTGATCGGCGGCGCGCACTGGCCGATGTATGTTCCGATGGAACGGGTGCACGTCATCCGCGACTATCACCGGCAGAACATGTTTCTGGCGACCCACCCGCTCGTGGATATCGTAGCGCATCCCTGGTGGTGGATGGGGCACTGGAAAAATGCCGACGGTTCTTACACCACCGACCCCTGGCTGGATGATTTTGGACGGATTCCTCAATCCATGCACCGTGAGTTTGCCTCCGCAGCCATAGAAAACCATACCCTTGTTGAGATCAACCTGGATGCCATGCTTTTGAACCGATACTATCCCGAACGCTTCAAAAAACAATACGTCGAGTACCTCGCATTCATCGAAGCCGAAGGGGTCAAACTCTCGATAGGCTCCGACTGTCACGGTGCGCATTATGAAACCGATTTTGAAAAGGCTTTTATCATGCTCGATCGTGTCGGAATTAAAGACGACGGGTTGTGGCGACTCGCGCCGGGACACCGGCCCAGACCGGATAAACCCCATGCCATGGATTAGAAAGTCAATCCGATTTCCGGCGTGTGTGTCCGGAAATGTTTCATCCCCGGTGGCGTGAGGCCGCCGAGGCGACGCGCGTGCGGGAATTTCCTTCGCCGCTACGGCCATTTTCCCCTTGACAAGAGAAAGCGGATTTGTTATTCTTCGTGAGTACTTCACCGCTCTTCGTTTTTTCTCCTCGCTGCCGGATGTCAAGACCACGATGATCTATACGTATGTGCTGAACCGGGGCGGGCGGGGTGTTCGCAGTCTGACGACGGGCTATGTACGGAGCAAGGGTGTCTTATGCCGACCCTCATAAGACACCAAGATATGAATTTCTGCATGCCGGAATATTTTGATAATGCTTTTGTTACGGAAGATGTGATGCTTGCTTCGTGGGTGTCTTATACGTCACTTGCAACGGCATATAGGGTGTTATACGGATCAATATAAACCATGTTAGCTGGTAGTTAATAAGATAAGGAAGATAATAATGAACAAAGATAGAAAACAAAAAATTAACGAACATATTCAACGTGATCCATTCGCACGTTTTTTAGGGGCTAACGTTGAAATTCTAAAGCCGGGTCATAGTCGGGTGACTCTAACCATTACTGATGATATGGTTAATTTTCATGGTCTCACTCACGGCGGCGTTATTTTTGCGATAGGCGACATGGCTTTTGCCGCTGCCAGCAATTCCCATGGACAGACGGCAGTAGCACTGAACGTTGGAATTAACTTCTTGAAAGCAACAAACTCCGGAGATCGAATAATCGCTGAAGCTACAGAACAAACCACTTCTGGACCAATAGCTCTATATGACATCACTATTAGAGATGATCGAACTGGGGAACTTGTAGCAAAGAGTCAAGACTTGGTATATCGAAAAAAAGAATGGTTTGTGCCCATTGGGGACAGCAGCTAACCAGTCGCTCAAGCAGACCGGAAGGGCTCATGCTACTGTCGAACGTTTTTATCTTCGCCCGCGTTTTCGAGGTAGCATGGTTTTTTGGTCGGCCT
>JAUWMS010000544.1 GCA_030613045.1 Candidatus Latescibacterota bacterium
CCGCCACCTCTTCCAACGCCGGAGCCAGCGTGATCTCGCCCTCGCTCGTGATGCACACCTGCTCCGGACTCCCCTTCTCGAACTCCTGCTGCGTATTCTCTTTCCAGATCGAGGGCGTCACCGAAAACCCGTTTCCGAAGGCCATGGCGATGAGGATGGCCGTGCAAATGATGCCGAAAATGATGCGCTTCATACGTTCCCCCAGTTGGTGCGTGGTGAGTGGTGATTGGTGATTGGTGCGTGGAGTCTTCATTTCACGTTTTACGTTTCACGTTTCACGTTACCGTGCGTTTCGATCAACCTTAAGCTCAATCGTATGTCGTCCCGAAATAACAAAGTCGGTTTGGATGCGTTTTCGGATGCGGACGACCCCTTCGACGGGGAGACTGGCGCGGGTTTGTCGCGAGGAGCGGAGAATTTCCAAAGCCGAGGGAGGCAGGGAGGGCATTTCCGCGCCTTCCACGGTCACGCCCTTTTCGGGAACCACAAGTTCCACGATCAGGTGATCGTTCCGCTCCTGGTAATTCAGCGTCCGGATCAATTGCTCCACGTTGCGGGGCGTGTATTTGCCCGGCGCTCTTTTGACCTCCAGCGTCTCACTCGACGGCGCATCGCACACGCGCAGCCGGACGATTCCGTCTTCAAGGTCCTCCGGGATGATAAGGGTGTCCCGCACCGCGAACGTCTCCCCGAGGTGCGCGCGGAGGAATACGGTCACGTAGAGCGGATCGCCGGGGCGAAGGACCCTCCGGTGCACCCGCACGCCCTCTATGCCGGCCGCTCGGATCCTCTCATCCACGGTGATCTCAAAGGCGACTTCTTCCAAACGAACTTCATCGAACGGGTTTTGGACCACCGCGGCGATCGGCATGCTCAGCAACCGAGCGGTCTGAAAGATCGCCCAGTCCCCCGAAACCACGTTCTCCAGTTCCAGGGGGGGATATCCCTCTATCCGGACGTGCGCCTTCCCGCGCACCGTAGCCGGACCGGAAGCCTTCTCCGCGGCGATCATCGCATTGGCGAGCGCGTAATAGATGAAAAACGGGCCGATGTCACGATCCCGCACCACCTCGAAACAAACTGAAACCCCCGAAGCAACTCCGCCGATCTGGGCGGTCACCGGCACCATATCGGGCGGCGCCCCCATCAGTCCGGCGATGGCGGGCATCCGATCCTGCCGGATCACACCCAAAAGCTCCGTAGCCGAACCGAACTTGAAGGATCGGGCCACGCTGGGAAGCACGTCGTAGATATAGGCCCCGGTCATCGGAAGATCAATGGCCCCGGAAAAAAACATCGGATGCCCGAACGCCAGCACCCGATCCTTGTCGCGATAGGTCAGCGTGCCGATCCCGGTTGCGCTCAGGTCTCCCCGCACAAGCTGAACGCCCACGGCCGATCCCGGCTCAAACGGCCCGCGTTTCGCTTCGTCCTCGTGGGCGCCCCCTCCCTGCACGGGAATCATTCCGAAGCGCGCCAACTCCGGCATCATCTCCTCCACTACCTCCGTGCAAAAGCCCGAGAGCACCAGCGGCGTCGCGATGGGACTCATGCTGACGCCCTGGCCTCCGTCCCCCTTCCATCCTGATCGGGCCAACAGGTTATTGGCGAATGGGGCACCCGGCTCCCCCCCTCCCTTTGTCTGTCCCCAAGGAAGAAAACCCAACATGGGATGCTGCGGCTCTGCTCCGCTTTCCGATTTCCCCATCTCCCCCTCTCCCCATCTCCCCCTCTCCCCGCTCCGCATCCCCTGCGCCGGACGCTTCTCCAATCCCTTCCCGAATACCCCCAGCATCTTCCCGATGGGCGTAATCCCGCAGATGGCTTCTTTGGCGAACGTCCATCCGTACGCCACCGCTCCGATCAGCCTTCCGTCAATATAAACCGGGCTGCCGCTCATCCCGGCGATCAGGCCAGCCCGGTCTATGGCTCCTCCGGGCCTGCCGGAGAGGCGCCCGAGGATCAGATCGGTATCGAGACGCCAATTTTGCAACACCCCGAGAATCTCCACCTCGAACTCCTCGATTTTCGTCCCCTCGAACACCGTCCGTCCCACGCCCTTCATGCCCCGTTCCACTTCGTCGGACGACATGATGGGCACGGAAGTCTCTCCCGAGACGAGCGCCGTCATTCCGAACAAAGCGATCCATATCCTGAGTA
>JAUWMS010000046.1 GCA_030613045.1 Candidatus Latescibacterota bacterium
CCGTACCTTTTCTGCAATTGGATCGTGCCTTTTACGTCGAGCTTCACCTCCGGGTTCTTCGTCCCGATGCCGACCCTGCCGGAGGAGGGAAAGACATTTTCCGCTCCCTCTACGTTGTAGAGATAGGGGGACATGGAGAAGCGGATGCGCGGTTCCATTTCCTGGCCAGTCTCCACTTTAACGGCCAGCCAGTAGGGCTGATTGCTAAAATCAATATTTGAAAGAGAGTTTTGGCTGCCCAATACCACACTGTAAACGCCGTTGACAATGCTGACATCCTGGTGGACTTCTTCCCAGAGAGATGATCCGTCTTTTTCAGCCTCATACAGCCTGAAGGTCAATGTATAATCGCCATCCTCGACGGCTCGGCCATTGCTGTCTCTCAACACCCCCTGCGTGGTCAGGGTCTGGCTCCATACGTCCTGGGCGAGCACGCTGAACACGACGACGCACAACAAAGCTACGGTAAGCATGCGTTTCATGATCTTCTCCTCCTTGGGTTTGGTGATTGGTGATTGGTGAGTGGTGATGCGTGATTTGGCATTTCTGATCGGTAAAGGGTTCGGGTTGGCCTTGTGACAGGCTTCCCCATATTTTGGAGGTTGATTTGCTTTCATCGCTTCCGCAGTGAGACACGGTATTATATAGTGCAAAATCTATGCCAGCTTCCCCGTTGTGATGCGCAACATCGCGGTTCGGGGTTCGGGTGCAGGCTCCCTGATCGAAACGTGCGATTTAGCGCACGAGCTTTAATTTCCAAAATACGGGAACGAAAACTCTTTATATGTGATCCAGATCACATAATTCCCACAAATCTGTGATTCGGATCACGTTGATCCGAACTCATGCCTGCGTTCCCACGCAGGAGCGTGGGAACGAGAGGAAACGCAAAAAGTCAGGTTTCTCAAAAAAACCTGACTTTTAAGCCTTCCGCCCCTCTGATTTCCAAACCACTGCTCTCTCTGCGGACGCTCTGAGTAGGCTTAAAGTATCCGCAGAAACCTCCTCTGAGCCTAACCGCCCTCCGTGTCCTTGTCCGCAGCAAATCCCCTCATGTTTCATGTTTCACGCTTTACGTTTCACGCTTTACGTTTCACGACTTCCCTTTGCGGCTTTGCGTGAGACCGGCACAACCTGTCAAGCCGGATAGTAACGCGCCCAGCGCCGTTCGCCGCGATGCGCCAACACGCCGTACCGCTCCATCTTTTGCAATAGATACGTGACGCGGTGCCGATCCGCCGCGAGAAGCTCCCGGCATTCGGGATTGCTGATGCTGTCGTGGGTGTGAACATACGCCAGGATTTTTTCTTCGTCGGTGACCGAAGACGGCTCCGCCTGCGGCTCGGCTGGCTTCCGGGCACGTTGGACCATAAGCGCTTCCATCTGTTTTTGGTCTAAAGGGCGTTCTGTTTCCCCCGAGGGAGGCGCTGCTCGGTCGGCGGGGTACTCCCGCACGTCCATAAAGTGCAGATGTTGCGGCCGGATGACCGGACTGCCGTTTTGGATCAGAGCATGCTCGATGATGTTTTTCAACTCCCGGACGTTCCCCGGAAAAGGATAGACTTCCAACGCTGCCAATGCTTCCTGGCTTAACGTGCGCGGTGCGATGCCGATCTCTTCGGCAAACATGGCGAGAAAATGCTCGGCGAGTAATGAAATATCTTCCTTCCGCTCCCGCAAGGGGGGCACGGTCACGCTGAACCGGGCGAGCCGAAAATAGAGGTCTTCCCGAAACGCGCCCTTGGCCATCTTTTCCTGGAGGTCCTGATTGGAGGCAGCCAGGATGCGGACGTCCACGTGCTTTTCGAGGGTGCCTCCGACAGGCATCACGCAACCGTCTTCGATCACGCGCAACAGCTTGGGTTGTAAGGAGAGTGGCATATCCCCGATTTCATCGAGGAATAGCGTGCCCCCGTCGGCCAGCTCAAAGGTTCCTTTGCGTTCGCGATGTGCTCCTGTAAATGCGCCGCGGACGTGGCCGAAGAAGCTGGACTCCGCCAATTCACCGGGGATCGCCGAGCAATTGACGGGAATGAACGGTCCGTTGGCTCTCGTCCCTCCGAAATGGATGGCGCGGGCGACCAGTTCCTTGCCGGTCCCACTTTCGCCGGTGATTAACACACTCATAGTCCCCGCACTCTGAAGCCTGCGAACGTCCTCCACGATTCTGCCAATAGTTTTGCTTTTCCCGATAAATCCACCAATGCCCCAGCGATCCGCTTCCTGTTGGGAAAGGATGGAAAGGTGCTCATCCGCCTTTTGCAGAGCTTCCTCAGCCTGCTCGCGTGCGTTCTCCGCCTGTTCGCGCCGGGCGATCTCCTCCTGTAAGGCTTGATTTTTCTGCAAAAGCTCCTGCGTCAGCCGACTGATTTTCAGGTGGGTTTCCACACGGGCGAGCACTTCCTCTTTTTCAAACGGTTTGGTGATGTAGTCCACACCACCCACCTGAAAGCCTTCCACGAGACTTTCCTTCTCCTCCTTCACCGTGACAAAGAGCACCGGAATGTGCCGGGTGGCTTCGTTTTCCTTCAGCCTGCGACACACCTCGTACCCGTTTACATCCGGCATGACCACGTCCAACAGGATGATGTCGGGCAACGCGCCCGCGGCGATCCGCAGGGCTGTTTGTCCATTAGGCGCACCTAAAATTTTATACCCCTCCGGCTCTAAGGCATCGCGCAATAGTTTCAGATTGGCGGGAACGTCATCTACAATAAGCAACCTGGGCCGTATGGAGTTGAATTGAGCTTTACTCATGCCGGATCGCTCCTGCGGGAGGATTGGTGAGTGGTGATTGGGGAGTGGGCATTGGGCATTGGGCATTCGGCATTGGGCATTCGGCATTGCTCATTGTTTCCAAAAGCTCCAGAATCCCTTCCATGTCGAAGTTCCGACTCAAGGCACGAAGGCGGTGGGCTAACGCACGTCCTTGTTCGTCCATCTTAGAGACTTCATCGAGCGATTCTTCCAGGTCCGTCACCTCGCCGAACTCCGCTGCCTGCCTGAGGCGCGAAAGGAGTGGAGCGGGAAGGACCATTATTTCAAACGCCGTCTGAGGCCCCTTGGTCTCCTCGTATTCGTATTCCACACGCAAAAGACGTGCCAGACATTCGTAAACG
The DNA here is from genome assembly GCA_030613045.1 of Candidatus Latescibacterota bacterium. Lineage (GTDB taxonomy): Bacteria > Latescibacterota > 4484-107 > 4484-107 > 4484-107 > 4484-107. The sequence continues at coordinate 3,120 of JAUWMS010000046.1, forward strand.
CGCCCGGCCCGCACGGGCTTGGGGATAAAATCGTCGAACCCCGCTTCAAAATATCGTTGCCGTTCGTGGACTAAAGCCGAAGCGGAAACCACCACCAACTTCGGACGGTCGTCTCTATATTCCTTCATAATGCGCTGAGTGGCTTCAAACCCGTCCATGACCGGCATCCGAATGTCCATGAATATAATATCCGGTCGTTCGGCACGGACAGATTCCAGCACCTGTTGGCCGTCTTCAGCCGGGGTTACACCCACCCCAATATCTGCGAGCATCCGGGACAACACCGTCCGGTTTTCCCGATTATCGTCCGCCACCAACGCGTTCACATGGTACCCTGCCGCGAGGCGCGTGACCTGCTTCCCCGAATCCACGGAACGAGGGGGCACCTCCTCTGTGGGAGGCTTAAACGGCACGGTGAAGAAAAAGCGGGAACCTTGCTTTGGAGTGGACTCGAAGGCAATGGCGCCGCCCATCAGTTCCACGAGTCGTTTGGCAATCGTCAAACCCAGCCCGGTTCCTTCTTTTTTGGGGCCCTCTTTGCTTTGGATAAAGGGCTGGAAAATCGCCTTTCTGTCTTGCGGGGAAATGCCTGTTCCGGTGTCTGTGACCTCGAAGGTGAAACGTGAGTCGTCTGTTGTCCGTTGTCCCTCGTCATTCGTCGTTTGTGATTCGGTAATTCGTAATGTTATTTCGCCCGATTCGGTGAATTTGACTGCGTTGGAGAGAAGATTCATCAAAATCTGGCGGAGCTTGCCTTTGTCTCCGTGAACCCAAAGGGCGCGGGAGTCAGATTGCGGATTGCGGATTGCGGATTGGGGATTGGGAAGTTTCGGATCGTGCTGGGATTCGGGACGTTGCCACGCCACACGCCAGCGAAGCCCTTTCTGCCGGCAACGAAGCTGGAACATCACGGAAAGTCCCTCTATCAGGCCGGTGAGGTTGAAGTCGCTCTCCTCCAATTCCAGCCGTCCGGCTTCGATTTTGGAGATGTCCAGGACCTCGTTGATCAGCTCCAACAGGTGATTTCCACTGTCCTTGATGGTCGAAATGGCTTCTCTATGTGCGCCGGGCAAATCGGGTTTGCGCAGCAAAAGCTGCGCATATCCTAAAATCGCGTTCAAAGGCGTGCGGATATCGTGGCTTATGTTCGCAAGGAACGTGCTCTTGGCTTGATTGGCGGTCTCCGCGGTTTCTTTGGCTTTTTGAAGTTCCACGTTGCTTTTTTCAAGCACTTCGCGGGTGTGCCGCTCTTGCTGCAGTATATGACCTTGTAGTCTTTGGGCTTCGCGGCGTTTGGCATAGTACCGTGCGCCGAAAAAGACAGAGGAACTCAAGAGGAGAAAAAGGCCTCCCCATACTGGAACCGCAATCCAGCCATTGAGATACCAGGGTGGGACAACGATCAGAGCAATCCGCGCAGGCTCGGAGGTGTTGAGATCCCGGTCAATGGCCTGCACATCGAACACGTAATCGCCTGTTTTTCGGGGCGTCCAGTCAAAACTCGTCTCTCGCGTGGGTCTGCCCCAGTCTGCGGTGAGTGGTGAGTGGTGATTGGTGATTGGTGAGGCGGACTTCGTAATTCGAAAGCGAACCTGACGTTTTTCCGGATGGGTCTTAAAGTCTATGGTGTGCACCTCAATCGTCACACGACTCCCCGCCGTAATGGGCGGAACAGCCGCCGGATCCGTATATTTCCGATCCGTCTGCACCGAAACGATCCGCACCGCGGGCGGAGAAGCATGGCGACGATAGCGGGTAAGTCCGCTGTTGGTCCCGAACCATAACGCCCCCTCCCGATCCTCGTGAATAGCGTACACGGTGTTGTCCGCCAATCCATCCCGTGTATCCAGGGAGGTCCAGTTCGTGCCATCGAATGCGCAGACGCCCCCGGAATCGGTTCCCAACCACAGCCGCCCATCGGAGCTTTCATGGATCACCAACACATAGTCGTCAGCCAACCCCTCTTCCTTTGTCAGGTCGAAGAAGCGTTCCCCGTCATAGCGGGAAATCCCCCTTTTTGTGCCGAACCATAGCCTTCCATCCGGCCCGGGATAAATGGCCTCCACGTGGTTCGAAAGCAATCCATCCTCCACGGTGAGGGCAACCAACCGCTTCCCATCGTATCGAAAAACGCCCCCGGCGTTCGTCCCGAACCAGAGGATGCCGTCGGCGTCCCCGTAAATGGCCCGGACGTGGCCGTCCGTTAATCCGTCTTTTCCGGTCAGGATTTGGAAAATGCGCCGATTCCCGTCCAAACGAGAAACCCCACGGGCTTTGGCTCCGATCCACAGGGCGCCGTCGGGAGCTTCCTCGATGACATTGATCTGGTTGTACGCCAATCCATCTCCCTCATCCCACGTCTCGAATCGCTGTCCATCGTATCGGGACAGCCCGCCCCCATCGGTCCCAAACCAGAGCATCCCATCGGTACTCCGATAGAGGGCATTCACCCTGTCATAGGGCAATCCGTCTTGGGTTGTGTAGTTAACAAACGTTTGGCCATCCCTTTGCTTATGCTCAGGATAAACTCCGCGGGAGGCGCCACCGTCTGTCCCAAACCACAAGGCCCCCGCCTCGTCCTCCGCAATCGCACGCACCCGGTTATGCGCCAGACCGTCTTGCGTGGTAAAATTGACGAAGGTATGGCCATCGTAGCGAGATACCCCACCACGGTACGTGCCAAACCACAGCGCGCCTTCCGCGTCCCGATGGATGGCTCGGACCTGGTCATTCGCCAACCCGTCGCGCATGGTGAAGGTGATAAACCCTTTGCCATCGTAGCGGGAAACGCCGGCGTCTGTCCCAAACCACAAGGCCCCCGCTTCGTCCTCCGCGATTGCACGCACCCGGTTATGCGCCAGACCATCCTCCGTCGTGAGATTAACAAATGTGTGGTCCTCATAGCGAGATACCCCACCTACGGTCCCAATCCACAGCACTCCGTTTGCATCCCGATGGATGGCCCTGATCTCATTATGCACCAGGCCATCTTGCGTCGTAAAGGTGGTGAACTCTTTTCCATTGTAGCAAGAAAGGCCATTGCAGGTCCCAAACCACGTCGTCCCATCGGGATCTTGATAGATGGCTCGGACCTGGTTATTCGCCAACCCCTCTTTCTCGGTAAAGCGGACAAAGCTCCTGCCATCGTAGCGAGAAACCCCACCGTCATAAGTGCCAAACCACAGCCCTCCATCATGATTCCGATAGATGGTTGTCACCCAGTTCGAGGCTAACCCCTCTTTCTCGGTAAAGTTGACGAAACTCCTGCCGTCGTACCGGGAAACCCCGCCGTCAGCACTTCCGAACCACAGGTCCCCATCTTTCTCACAATAGATGGTTGTCACCCAGTTCGAGACCAACCCATCTCTCTCAGTAAAGTTGACGAAGTTCCTGCCATCGTACCGGGAGACGCCGTTTTCTGTTCCGAACCATATAAATCCCGCGGCGTCACTCGCGATGGCATAGACCGTATTACAGGCTAAGCCATCCAGGTAGGTATAGGTGCGCCACACTCCTTTTTTGAAGGGAGCGAAGCGGAAGCCGATATTGGAAAGGGTCTTGTGCTGGGCCACGTGTAAAACGTCTCCGTGAAACGTGAAACGTGAAACGTGAGCGTGCCCTTCTTGTTTAGCTCCATAATAGATATAGTCTCCCGGGGTATAGCATCGCACTTGATAGGGGCCGGGCTTGAGGTTGATGAAGCGGTATTGGCCGTTTTCATCGCTCAAGGTGCTGGCAACTACGGTGCCCATTTCGGATTTCGGATTTCGGATTTCGGATTGCTTTGATTGCGGACCTGCTGGTTGTCCCGTGTCGCTGATTCGGACCGCCTGCACACAAACGCCCGCGTGGAGGGTATTATCATGCGTCAGGAGCGTCCCTGAAATGCTGACGGCTTCCTTCAGCGTGAGGTTGAAAGTACGGTGTTCTCCCGGCGAAAAGCGAAGCCCTACCCGCCAGGTTCCTTTTTCGTTCCACGTGGCCGAGAGATCAACCGGCCCGGCATTCGGAAAGCATACCATCCGATAGCGGCCTGCATCGTCGGTGGTGGTGCGTAAGAGGGTCTTCCCGTCCCTTCGCATCGCTCCATGGTAGGCCTGTTCCAGACGAACCCCCGCACCGGCGAGAGGGTTTCCTGCCTCATCGCAAATTTTTCCAGATAGCACCATGGGACGAGCGAGATCGTTTGGAGTGGGAAGGTCGGCTCCCACACAACAGGCATCCCCCATCAATATCCCATCGTGTCGGTTCCCGGACGAAGCCCCCGCGTCCCCCGAATCGAAGTTCCAAAGCCCCACGAGTCCTGTTTCGTCTCCCGTTAACCTCCGGAACATGGAAGCCTGAATCTGTTCCTCCGTGCGGGCGACCTTCCATACGCGCACCTCGTCCAATTGTCCCTTGAAATCGTCGTTGTCCGACCAATGCGGCTTACCGAAATAGTTCTCTTCGTCATTACTGATCGCCGAAAAGCTGCCGGTATATCCATGTTCTCCCACCAATATCCCATTGAGATATAGCCTCATGCCCTTCCTGCCAGACACACAGGCAATATGAACCCACCGATGCAATCGCAAGACGTCGGGCACTTTGATACAATACAATTTCATTTGAATATAGATGAAGAATTGCAAATCCGAGGTGTATTCGTCATTATTCACCACCATGGTCCGCCATTTTTCCCCGGACCCAAAACCGAACGGCTGAGAGTAATAGCCCAGCCGCTCCCACTTGACCCATCCTTCCACCGTGGCTTCGGAAAGGTCGTTGAAGATGTTGGAGGGCAATTGGACGTAATCGCCCTGTCCGTCCAGTTCGAGCACGCGGTTCTGGGCGGTTGCGGTAAGAGCAAATATGGGAGGCAACGGAAGGATGAAAAAGATCAGTCCGAGCCTCCACACCGCACGTTTCAAGAATTGGACAAGCATATATTACACCTGCATGTTCGCTGGAATATAATCCACATCAGAATGCTCGTGTGACCGTCTCGGACACCTCCATAGTTCCTCAGGCAGGGGAAGAATCTGTTGGAATGGAAGGAGGGAGTTCATCGAGACACGAATGATCTTTTGAAAACAAATCGGGGTATCCCTTCTATAACAATACGGGATCACTCCCTTTCTCCAAAGACCTGCGTCCTGTACACGTAGAATTCCGCCCCTTCCCGCCACGCCCCCCCGGGCAATCCCGCCTTCCGGCAAAGGGATTCCATCTCCTCCTCCACCGTAGCCCATCCCGCCTCCACAGGCACCTCAGGCAGATACGTCGCGCCCCGGCCTCCCTTCATCATAATGATCCCATGCTCTCCCATCTCGAATTCGCTCAGATCCTCGATCTTGTACACATTGGTCAGATACACCGACACCTTGATCCGCACATCGTTCAACTCCGCCTTCGAAAGCGGATGAAACCGGGGATCCCGGAACCCGGCCGCCCCCGCCATCTCAGGAACCAGCCTATACAGCGGCTCGTCGCTTTCGTGATGCCCGATACATCCCCGAAGCTCCCCGTGCTTCGTCAGTGTGACAAACACGCCGCGTTGCTCCTTTAACACCTCGAACTTCGGCTCGAACGCAGGCACTTTCCCCGACTTCAAATAGCCCTCCATCGTTGCTCGCGCCATTCGGAGAAGCTCCTGCTGAGCCTCTCGATCCAAAGGCTCATATTCCACCCTTCGGGCTTGATTCCTCGAGGGCGAAGCCTTTCTCGAATTTTTCTTTTTCATCTCCGTGCCCCCCTTCTTCGCGTTCCTGTAAATGACCGCCGCACCATAGCCGACCACGTATCCTCCGCGTTCCCCGGTCACCTCGTTGGAATTGGTTCGGGCGATCACCCTGACTTGATCGGCTCCCATCGCCCGGGCCGCCATCTCTGCCACCACAATGGGGCCTCCTCCGCACGCCTGAAACGTCCCGCTCGCAAGCCCCTCCCACAGCTTCTCCGGTTGAAACGCCTCCACAGCCCTCAAAGTCCGCGCATCCGTCCGCACGCAAGCCTCGTAGGAATGGCCGTGATAGAGATCGGAACTCGCCACGATCAGCACGTTTTTCCCCTTGCAGGCGGAAACAATCGCCTCGGCCAAACGTCGGCAGGTCGTCCTCGTCCGATCTCCCCTCACCATCGGAACGATCCGGAGCTTCTTCCCAAGCGCCCGCTGCAAAAAAGGAAGCTCCACCTCCACGGAGTGCTCCCTCCCATGCCCCGTCCTGGTAAAGCGAATCGCGTCGTCCTGAGCGATGATCGCCCTGGCAAGCTTCGTATCCACGGGAACGATCCCCAGCGGCGTCTCATACCCTCCCCGGTCCCAGACGGATACGCCCCGGAAGCCCTCGTGGTGGCTGGGGCCGATCACGATCACTGCGTCGAACGGCTTCCCGACGATCTGCTTGAAACCTGCCGCCGCGATCCGACCGGAATAGGGATATCCGGCGTGGGGACAGACCAGAGCGATCACCTCACCATCAATCTCGACAGCCTGAGCAGCCTCCAGCAGATCGTTCACCTGACTCTCCAGCACCTCTCGATCCCTGGGATAGAAACTTCCGGCCGCGGCCATGCGGCGCACGTCCCCCGGAGCGATTCTTTCCTCAGCCGCTCCCGAACAGCTTGTGAGGAGGCCCATCAACACCACCCACATCCACCCCACCCGGATTTGGGATTGCGGATTTCGGATTTCGGAGTGAAAACCCCAACCCTTAGAACCCCAACTTACAATCCCGCTTCGCATTTTCATAGTTTCTCCTTCCGACTTCGGATTTTGGATTTTTGCACCGCAAAGTCGCAAAGGACGCCAAGAAAGGCAAAAACCAAAGTCTTGAAGTTCTTTGCGCTCTTCGCGTCTTTGCGGTGCGTAGTCATTCCGTAATCCGCAATCCGAGAAAACCCAACCATATCCCCAGCACGTCCCCACTACCAAAAGATACCATCCTTCTCATAGCATAGCACCAGAGCCGCAGCTTCTTTGTAGTGCCTGTGCATCGCCTTGGTTTCAAGATAGGGCATAAACAATCTTTCAACCGGGAACGTTCTCTTCAGAAGATAGGAATGCTTAAACTTGCAG
>JAUWMS010000533.1 GCA_030613045.1 Candidatus Latescibacterota bacterium
CGGCCGAAATTTTCGTGACCGATCTCATAGCCTCCCGGTTGGACCTGGCCCGGAAACTCGGAGCCGACGTGGCCCTTCGGGCGGACGACGAGCCAGTCGCGCGCATTCGCGAGATGGCCGGAGGCCGCGGCGTGGATGTGGTCTTCGAGGCCGCCGGCGCATCGGAGACGCCTCAACAGGCCGTGGAACTTCTCAAACCCGGCGGAACCCTGGTCCTTATAGGTATTTGCCCGGACGACCGGATTTCCCTCAAAGCCTCAGCCGCCCGGCGCAAAGGCGTCACCATTCGGATGGCCCGGCGGATGAAGCACGTGTATCCCCGCGCCATCCAACTGGCCGAACGAAACATGGTGGACCTGAAATGTCTCGTCACCCATCGCTATCCCTTAGAGCGGATCGCGGAGGCCTTCGACGTGGTGGGCGGATATAAGGATGGGGTGATCAAGGCGATCATTGAGGTATAGCTTCACGCACAAGGAAGTCAGCAGGCATCAGACATCAGACAACAGGCAACAGGCAACAGGGGAGAGCGGTGGGGCACTAATGCCTAATGCCCAATGACTAATGACCAATAGGAGCGATCTATGGAGATCAAAGCCAAATCAAATATAGATGCGATGCTCCGCACGATGTGTCAGTATCATGCCCACTTGATTGCAACAGCCGATACGAAGGCCAGTATCGTGATCACCGTGTGTTCCATTATCGCCGCCTTTTCGATGGGTCAGACCGGGTCGCCGCATTTGAAATGGGGATTTATCATGTTGAGTCTGTGCTCGGTCTTGTCCCTCGTGCTGGCGGTCATTTCGGTTATTCCGAGGATAAGGACGGGCCAAAAATCGAAGAGCGGCCTTCGTGTTCCCACCCCCAATATCCTGTTTTTCGGCCATTTCTTGACGATGGAATACGATGCGTTCGAGAAGCGGATGGAAGAGATTTTTCTCAGCGATCGGGAGATCTATCGGGCGCAGATGAAAGATATCTATTCGATGGGCGCTGTGCTGGACAGGAAATATCAGTTCCTGAAGCTGAGTTATCTGTGCTTTGTGAGCGGGTTCGTGATCAGCATTTTGCTCGTGCTCTTCTCGTATATCTTTATTTGATTTCTTCGCGTTCCGTGCTCCTCGTTCCCACGCTCTGCGTGGGAACGCAGATTTGACGCTCAGCGTCCCCAACCGAACCGTGAACGGAGCAGAGCGGCCCCGATTCCCTCTCCGCGTCCGCCGATGGCGGGGTGGGGGTGGGATCAGTGAGATCGGTGGCATCATCAGAGAGATCAATGGTTCAGTATGTCTCTACAAGAAAGGAGCGCCTCATGCCAGAAAAATACGCCATCGGCATTGACTACGGAACCGAATCGGGCCGCGCACTTTTGGTGGATGTGGGCACCGGAGAAGAAGTCGCCACCTCGGTGTACCCATACAGGGACGGCGTGCTCGACGAAGTGCTCCCGGACGGGAAAACGAAATTGGAGCCGGACTGGGCTTTGCAGAATCCGGCGGATTATATTGAAACGCTGAAGGTGACTATCCCGGAGGTGCTGGGGCAGGCGGGCGTCGCGCCGGAGGATGTGATCGGCATCGGCACGGATTTTACGGCGTGCACGATGCTTCCCATAGACCGGGAGGGTACGCCGCTGTGCATGCTGGATCGCTTCAAAAGCTGTCCCAACGCATGGGTCAAGCTCTGGAAGCACCACGCGGCCCAGCCGGAAGCGGACAAGATTAACGAGATCGCCCGGAAGCGCGGGGAGGACTTCCTCCGGCGCTACGGCGGAAAATACTCGTCGGAGTGGTTCTTCTCGAAGCTCTGGCAGACGTTGGACGAGGACCCGGAGGTGTACGAGGCCACGGACCGATTCATCGAGGCCGCGGACTGGATCGTGCTGCAACTGACCGGAGCGGATAAGCGCAACGCCTGCACCGCCGGATACAAGGCGATGTGGAGCAAGCAGCGCGGCTTCCCTTCGGACGTCTTCTTCAAAGCGCTCGATCCCCGTCTCGAACACGTGATTGACGAAAAGATGTCCCGTGTGATCCAACCCATCGGAGCGCGGGCCGGAGGACTTACGGCCCGGATGGCGCAGCTTACCGGTCTGCGGGAAGGGACGCCGGTGGCGGTCGGAAACGTGGATGCGCACGCATCCGTCCCGGCGGCCACGATCACGGACGTGGGAAAGCTGCTCATGGTGATGGGCACCTCCATCTGTCACATGGTGCTCGGACGCGAGGAGCAGGTCGTCGAGGGCATGTGCGGCGTGGTGGAGGACGGCATTCTTCCGGGATTCTTCGGATACGAGGCCGGGCAGTCCGGCGTGGGGGATATCTTCGCCTGGTTTGTGGCA
>JAUWMS010000452.1 GCA_030613045.1 Candidatus Latescibacterota bacterium
ACGGCGGAGGGAGAGCCCTTCTCGCGCGGGGAGATGGATCGGTTGATGGATCTGGCCACACAGGGAATCGAGGCGTTGATGGCGATTCAGCGGGAGGAGTTGGTCCCATGCGGATCGAAATACTGGTGCTGGCCACGAGAAATCGGGGAAAGGTCGCGGAGATTCGGGAGTTGGTGGAGGGCTTTGGGATTGAGTTGCTGTCTCTTGAGGACTTCCCCGATGTGCCGGAGGTGGCGGAGGATGGCGAGACCTTTGAAGCGAACGCCCGAAAAAAAGCCGGGGTGGTGGCTCGATGCACCGGACTTGTGGCCCTCGCGGACGATTCGGGCTTGGAGGTGGATGCGTTGGACGGAGCGCCTGGGGTGCGTTCGGCCCGCTTTGCCGGGGATCATGCGACATACGCTCAGAACAATGAGAAATTGCTTCGGCTGATCAATGAAGTGCCCTGGGAAAAACGCACCGCCCGATTCCGATGCGTACTGGCGTTGGCCTTCCCCGACTGCGACGGAACCATTCAAACGCTGGAGGGCGCCTGCGAAGGTCGGATCACCGAACAACCCCAAGGTAAAAATGGATTCGGGTACGCTCCCCTGTTCTTCTTCCCGGAGCTTGGAAAAACCTTTGCGCAGATCAGCCGGAGCGAAAAGGGGAAGATCAGCCATCGGGGACGGGCGCTGAGAAAACTGAAAGAAGTGCTCGCTACGCGTTGAGACAACTCACAATCTCATGAAAGTGGGAAGGTGAGAAAATGTGAAATACGGTGCTGCAATCTCACTTTCTCACTTTCTCACTTTCTCACCTTCTCACTTTCATACTTTCTCATCTCAAATGGTGAGCACCTACGCCTCCCCAATCTCCCCCACGATCTCCTCCAGCACGTCCTCCAAAGTAACGAACCCCACGCGACGCCCCTGCTTGTCCGACACGACGGACAGATGATGCCGGCTCTGCTGCAATTTTTCTAAGAGCCGATCCAAAGGCTCATCTTCCGATACGCTGTGGATCGGCTCGATCAGATCCGCGATAGGAGCTTCCGGGGCCGCGTCGAGAAGATGCGTCGGAAAGAGCACGCCGACGACATCGGACGGCCGGTCCCGAAATATAAGCAGACCGGACTGCGTCGTGTGCGCGAGGCGTTCGACGGCCTCCCGAACCGAGCTGCCGATGGGAAGCTTCTCCACATTTTCAAACGGCTCCATCACATCCCGGACCAGGGTTTGCCTCAGATCAATCACTTCCTCCATCATCCCGCCTCGCTGGAAATCCACCGCGCCTGCCTGCCGGGCCTCCCGGATCAGTGTGTACAACTCGCTTCGGGTCAGCATCGCCTTGTGATCCGGGCTTCGGACGCCGAAAAACTTGAGGACCCGGGCGGAAAGAACCACCGAAGCGGATACCAGCGGCGCCAGGAGGACAGAAAAAATCTTGAGTGGAGGCGCGACCCACGGAGTCAGTTCATCGGCCTTTTGTTGAAACAGCACTTTCGGGATAATCTCGCCGAAGATCAGCACGATCGGAGCCATAATCAGCGTACTCATCCATTCCGCCCGATGCCCGCCAAACCATTCGATCAACAGATAGGTGGCCAGACTTACGGCCAGGATATTCACTAAGTTATTCCCCACCAATATCAGCGTCAAAGATCGCTCCGGCGCGGAGAGGAGCCGATGGGCCATCCTTTCCCTCCAATGGCCTTCCTCCGCGAGATAGCGCATCCGGATTCGATTGCACGAACCCAGTCCGGTCTCCGAACCGGAAAAAAATCCACTCAAAAGCACGCAGACGAAGATGAGAGCGATGTAGATCATTGGATCCGTCCTCTCTCAATGGAACCACTTGCAAAACGCCTCTTCAGATGAGATTGCTTCTGCATTTCGCATCTCAAATGACAATAATAAAGCCGTTTTGCCGCTGCGAGCCGGGTGGCGTCCTCGCGGTTTTCGGACTTTTGCAAGTGGCTGAATTTGTAAGTAACAATGAAAAACGGCACCCCTGCCGCATTTCTCATTTTGGTTTTTTCATTTTTCATTTTTCAATTCGTTTTTCTTTCTGACTTCGATCTCCAGAATCCGCTTCGGCTCCGCCCGGAGGATCGTCACATCCAGGTCCCCGAAGTGAAATTGTTCTCCGACCTTCGGGATGCGGCCGATCTGTGCGAGGATATATCCCCCGATGGTCTCGAATTCTTCGTGGGGAATTTTCGAGTCAAAAAGCTCATTGAAGCGTTCGATCTCGGTTCGGGCAAACAGTCGAATACGATGGCGCCCGAGGAAGCGAACCGCTTGTTTGAGATGTTCCCGGTGATCGGCGATCTGGCCTACGACGCGCTCCAGAATATCCTCTAAGGTCACGAGTCCGGCCAGCGAGCCATATTCGTCAATGACCATAGCCGCGTGGTTTTGTTTGGATTGGAGTTCCCGGAGAAGATCCACGACGCGTTTGGTCTCCGGGACAAAGTCCACGGGCCGGATCCGGGAAGTCCATCCTTTCTCCGGGGCGGTCTTTGCAGCCAAAAGATCCCGAATGTGGAGCATGCCCACGATCTGTTCCTCCGATTCCCGCCAGACCGGGATGCGGGAATACGCCTTCGCCTTTGCCTGCCGCACGACTTCCTCTATGGGACGCCCCGCTTCGATGCTGAAAATTTCCGTGCGCGGCGTCATCACCTCCCGCACGACGACCCGATTCAGATCGAGGATATTGTCCATGATCTTTCGTTCGGAAGGAGCCAGCACCCCTTCCCCGTGTCCCACTTGAACCGCCGCGCGAAGATCCACTTCGCTTACGCCCCCCGTATGCTTCGCTGTAGCGGGAAGCACCCCGCGCGCCAGAAAACGCAGGGCTTCCCGCACCGGCGTGATGACCTTCGAGAAAAGATTCAACGGAAGCGCAGCGTGTCGGACAAAGGTTTCCGGATTTTGGACCGCAAAGGTTTTTGGCGTGATCTCACCGAAAATGAGGATCACAAAGGTCATAATCCCGGTGGATAGAAAAACGCCGTATTTCCCAAAGAAGCGATAGCACAACCCCGCCGCATAGCTCGATGCGAACATGTTGACGACCATATTGCCTACGAGAATAGTGATCAGCATCTCTTGAGGATGCGCCAACTGCGACATCAAAGTCCTGGATCCTTCCTCCCGAAGCTTGATGCGCTGCAGCCCGGTCAGGGAGGAAAAAGCGGTCTCGGAACCCGAGAAAAAAGCGGACAGCACGATCAGCAACCCAAGCAAACCCAGATCGAGTGTCCAACCAAAT
>JAUWMS010000366.1 GCA_030613045.1 Candidatus Latescibacterota bacterium
TCGCACCATGCAAAAACCTCAAACATCCGTATCATTCCAGGGAACGCGCATCCTGATCAACGACAGTCCGACCTCCGAGGGATGCGGGAAAGCCGAAGGACTGCTCTTCAACGTGCGTACAGTGAATGCCACGTTTGACGACACGCTTGGCAAGGTTTCCTGGTGGGACGACGACGGTTCCCGACCCGAGAACGGCTATGCGGGGTACGGCCCCTGGCGTTCGCCGGAATCGGCTTTCGAGAATACCCAGCGCTGTATTCAGGGGTTGCCGGCGTATCGGGACTGGGGCATTCGGGCCGTCAATCTGAATTTCCAGGGCGGCCATCCGCTGCTCAGCAAACCGTGGATCGAGGAGGGAAAGAGAAGCGCCGGCGCGCGTGAGAACGGACATCGGGATTTTTACCACAATTCCGCGTTCCGGCCGGATGGATCCATAGATGAAAAGTACGCCGAACGCATCGCCGATGTGATCGAAGCGTGTGATCGGCTGGGGATGGCCGTGATCCTGCAACTTTTCTATTTCGGTCAGGACACGGTGTTCTCCGACGAAGACGCCATCCGTGCGGCGGTGGACAACGCCGTAGATTTCGTCTGCAACCGCGGCTATCGCAATGTCCTGATCGAGATCGCCAATGAGGTCATGGGCGGGCACTACCATCACGAGATTCTGAAACCGGGCCGGGTCACGGAGTTGATCGAGCGGGTGCGCGCGCGTTCTCAACAGAAGCTGCTCGTAAGCACCTCCGAAGCGGCGTTGCTCAGTCCCAGACAATGGACGCCCGATCAGATGGACCGTGTGTTTGAGGCCAGTGATTTTGTGCTGCTGCACGGCGGCGACGGCATAGATCACGGAGAGGTGGGCGACCGAACAACGGTGGCTCAAAAGATTGATCTGATCCGGTCGAGACCCTGGTTTGCAGAACGTCCGCGCCCCATCGTGTTCAATGAGTCCGAGGGGGAGTTGGCGTTTGAAGCCGCTGTGAAACGCGGGGTGTCCTTTGGGCTCCACAGCGATTATTTTCAAACGATGTGGCCGCCCAAGTGGGGCGTCTGGGAAAACGAGACCCTCTGGTTTCTCCGAAAAGTAAAGGGATTGACCGGCGCGTCGAGCACGGAATTGGATTAGATAGGAAGGGGATTAGCCACAAATTGACACAGCTTCTCACGGAATTTTTTTGTGTTTTTCCGTGTCGTTCCGTGGCTGATAAAGAAAGGATGAGGAGTATGAATGCTACTCAACAAAAGCTGAAGGTGGGAATTTTAGGGCTGCGGCGCGGGTTGACCCATGTGCGAAATTTTCTGAACGTAGAGGACGCCGAGGTCATGGCCTGCGCGGATAGGGCCGGGCCGCCGCGGGAACGGGCGAAGGCGGTCCTCGGTGACCGGCCGGTGAAAATAGTGGGGGAGTTTGAAGAGTTGCTGGAGTTGAAACCCGATGCCGTTGCTATTTCCACGAACGGCCGCTGTCAGGCCGCGCACGCTATACAAGCGATGGAGGCGGGATGTCACGTGCTCTCGGAGGTGCCCGGCGCTTTTACGCAGGAAGAGATTGTGCACATCGTTGCCACGGCTGAGCGGACGGGGAAGCAATACATGCTGGCGGAAAATTCGTGTTTTCTGGACTTCCTCCGGTACTGGCGCAAGTGGATCCGGGAGGACCGTTTTGGCGCGATCTCGATTGCGGACGGGGAGTATCTTCACTATCTGCCCGCTACGCTGGAAGCTCCGGATGGTTCGCGATTCTCTCCGACCCAGGCGCGGGCTGAGGGGCGCGGCGACGGCATTCCGACCTGGCGTGCGGACCAGCCGCCGATCCAGTATCTGACGCACGATTTGGGGCCTCTGCTCAACGTGCTCGATGATAGGGTGGTGTCGGTCACTTGCAAGGACGGTCCGTGGTGGCAGATCGAGGCGCCCCTGCGAGCCGACGGGCAGATTGCGTTGTTTCAGACCGCGAAGGGCAGTCTGATCCGAATTTTGGTCACGTTGAACACCCCTCGCCCCGGTGCGCACAACTACCGGCTATTCGGCACGTTTGGAAGCGCGGAATGGTATAGCCACGAGGGCTTCTGCCGCCGGTTCGACCGCACCCGCGAGGAGGAGGACGGCTGGGAGCGCGTGGATATTGGAAGCGCTGCGCGCGACGACGATAAAAGTTCGGGGCACGGCGGCACGGACATTAAGACGGCTTACTACTTCACCAAGGCGATCCTCGAGGGGAAGACCGTACCCATTGACGTGTATCGGATGTGCGATTTTACGCTGCCGGGGATCCTCGCGGCCCGATCCGCCGCACTCGGCGGTCAGCCTTTGTCCGTACCAGATGTCCGCCGTAAGCCTTTTGAGGGTACGAATTTCTGGGAGCACGTGGGTTTGCCGGAGGAAGATCCGGAGGGCACAAAATACGTGTCCGATATGGGAACGAAATACTAATCCGAGTTTTTCAGTTATGACGGATTCAACACCGAAGCACACCGAAGGACACCGAAGCACACTGAAAAAAACCTTGATGGGGAAGGGACTTTGGTTTTCTCGGTGGGTTCAGTGATTTCAGGGTTGCCTTCTTATAGCTAAGTGCACGAAATCACAATTACGATGATGGTTTTTGCGACTTGGCATGGAGACTCATCACTGCGTTCAGAGTGACAAACGCTGTCATTCTGGTGTAGCCGAAAAATCTCCTATAATCAGGTTACGCCATAATATCTATGATTTCGCGCACTAAGTGAAAAACTCGGAGGTTTTACCCGCCAAAACAAATTTGGCACAGAAGAATGATAGCGGAGAAAAGGCAGCAGCTCGAAAAGACAAGGAGGAAACAAGGTATGTTCGTTGACATTCACGTGCACACCGCGAGCAACTGCAACCTTCCGGTAGCGCCGGGTGAGGAGGTGGTCGCTCCTCCCGAGCAGCTTATTGAGATGTTCGATGCGGTCGGTATTGACAAAGGCGTGATGCTCCCTTTGCTCACTCCCGAGAACAGTATGCTCGTGCAAAGCAACGAGGAGATCCTGACCATTGCCGACACCTATCCAGACCGCCTCATTCCCTTCTGCAACATAGACCCCCGGCTTCACAAGAACTCGGCGGACACGGACCTGTCCTTTGTCATCAACTATTACAAGGACAGGGGATGCAAGGGGATCGGCGAACTGACATCCAATCTGTATTTCGATGACCCGCGCGTCCACAACCTGTTTCACCACGCCGAGAAATGCGAGATGCCGGTGCTGTTCCACATCGCTGCCGGCGAATACGATACGTACGGACTGATAGATGACTTCGGCCTGCCGCGCTTTGAGGAGTCTGTGCAGAAGTTCCCCGGCATCACCTGGCTGTGCCATTCGCAGTCGTGGTGGGCGTTCATCAGCGGAGACGTGGGCGAGGACGAGTGGGGCGGGTACCCGAAAGGCCCGGTCGTCGAAGGCGGCCGCGTCGTCGAGTTGATGCGCAAATACCCCAACGTCTATGGCGAGCTGTCGGCTTCCAGCGGGTACAACGCGGTCAGGCGCGATCCGGAGTTCGGCTATTGGTTCTTCAACGAGTTTCAGGACCAGCTCTGCTTCGGCACGGACGTCTGGGCAATCGGTCAGCGGGACAATAGGCTCATCTGGCTGGCCGACTTCCTCAGAGATGCTCTGGTCAAGGGCAAAATCACCCAAGAGGTCTTCGACAAGATCGCTCATAAGAATGCAGAGCGTGTGCTCAAGCTGTAGGCGTAATGTCTTTGCACGGAACGGATGTTTTGACCACAGAACAAGACTACATCAACCACGAAAACCACGAACTACACGAAAGATGAACCTGCTCTGGGTGTGTTTTCGTGGTTTTCGTGGTCCATCTCACGTAGCGTCCGGTTCGTCCGATCTTTGTGCGGCAGACGTGGATGTTCTGAGATTCTTAGTGGGAAATGTCCAGCGAGTCTATGCCGAAGGG
>JAUWMS010000418.1 GCA_030613045.1 Candidatus Latescibacterota bacterium
CATGGCCATTTCCATTTCCTTCAAAACATACTCGTGGAGCCGTTTCTGGACCTCATGGATAAACTCAGGTCTTTCAATGGTGAAGACGCAGAAATCCTCATATCCGATGGCTGTGGTAGAAGTAAAAGGCGCAACCTGCGCTCCGTAAACCACTCCAAACCCGGTTCCCTGGACAGCGTTCAACAACGCCTCAAGCCGTCGCTCAACAGCTTCCAGGTCCGGAAACCAGAGCCTGTCCAGGTCGGCTTCCGTTTTTATTTCACCATCAATATAGTGAATACGGCCTTCCGCATCGGCCTTCTCTTTCCTCCCAACCCTCCAGATATGGGAAAAGTAGATCATATCGTTCCCCATTCGGCGGTTCAGTTCCATATTATCTTCCGCCGACAGTTCGTAAGGGTGGATGGACATGGGAAAATCCCGGTCCATGATCTGGTTCACGATCTTCATATCCGGATCCGTCTCGAAGAGAGCGTTCTCCTCAGACTCGATGTGCTTAACCGCATTCACGAAACGATTTTTATCCGGATCTCTCATTCTATTTCTCCTCGTAAGTTTCTGGACAAAATTAAACTGCAATTTTACCGCGGAGACGCAGAGGACGCAGAGAAACCCCTCAGGCAAGGGTTTGAAGTGCTCTGCGCTCTCTGCGTCTCTGCGGTGAGCATAAGAAAATAATTTTGTCCAAGAACTTAGTATGTTTTGTCGCGAGTTGTTTCTTTCTTCATTCTTGTTTCGACCCGTCGAAAACAGCCAACGCTTTCCCCTTATCCCGCCATTCGTCCGGCTCCGCCGAAAACGGAATCACCTTGATCCGGTATTCAAAACTATCCCCCACCTTATATCCCATCCCCTTCACTTCGGGCCGGAAGTAGAGCTTGCTGTTGCCAACATTCGCCATCATATCCACAATGGAAGTCCCGAAATGCTTCGTCGCCCCCTCTTTCATCTCACACTCGAGTCTGCCCGCCCCTTTGTAAACCTGAGGATACACAAAGGCCGCCCCCTTTTTCATCGTCTCGCTGTAAAAAATCACCGACTTGATATCCCTTCCGAGAGAAATTCTTCCTTCAACTCTGTTCCGCAGTTCCCCCTCCAACTCCTCCCCGTCGGGCAGCACGGTTAGCCATTGATCGAACGCCTTGCTGTTCTCGTGCATAAACGCAAAGAGGAAGCTGAACCGCTCGTTCAGATCCTCCACGACCGTGAATGAATGCTTCTCTATAATGTGCTCCCCGGACGCGGAAAACGTAACCTCCATCTCGTGGTCGAGCGGCCCCAGATTGGATTCCTTCCGAACCACAACCGTCCTGCCGGAGCCGATCTTTCCGGGACTGGCTTCCTGCTCCTTTCCATCCACGAAAATCGAAAAATTTCGGACCGTCTCAAACCCGTGGCTGGTGCCGTAGTAGTAGTAATCCTTCGGCCCCGTGCCCGTATCCACACGCACCACGCTTCCGTGCGCTCCGTATTCGCCCGCGATCTCGTCTCCTTTGTACTTGATATTGCGAATCGTCCAGCACCACGCCTCCATAAAATCCACGTACAGGACGTCGCTCTCCACCGAAAACCAGTTTCCCTGCTCCTTCTCGAACCTCTTTACCGTCCAGATCGTTTTCTCTGGCATGGCAACCTCTCCCTCAGGGTTTAAGGCAGGTAGAGATAAAGGTAAAGTGTCCTATCTTGACGAGGTGTTTACACATGTGTTGATAGATCTTCCCTCAGGGATGTGCCGTTGAATAGGTCACGTTGCTGATGGCAGGGCAGCACCTCCGCTCTTGAGGGTACAAAGGGGCTCTTCATGTCCCGAGTTACGGTGACGATAAAGCCGCTAACGTCACTGTTCACAATGCCTCCTTCCCTCTGAAGTCGTTTTCTGTTCGATTAAAGAAGCCTGAGTAGGAAACCCTTGTCAAGTCTACAAGAATCCATACCATCTTCTCTTTCGAGGGGGTGCCAATATTACATGTGTAAACACCTCGTCAAGATAGCACAGGTAAAGATAGAGAAAATCCAAAACCGGGCCGTTTTTGGCTCTATCTCTACCTTTACCTTTGCCTGTCTTCTGCCTGTCTTCTGCCTGTCTTTTGTCTTTCTTTGCGCCCTTTGCGGCTTTGCGGTGGGATGCCCTTCACCTGGTCGAGGCTCCTTTTATCGGACTGCCTCGACTATCCGAATCGAATCCTCGACACGTAAATATCGCACGGCGTCTGCCAATCACCCGGATTCTTGATTTCGGGATAATACTCGTGCATCGAATAGTCGCTGATCAAATATTCGTCGCCGTATTGAACCGCGCCCGTATAGCTGCTGTCCCCTGCGCTGAGAAGCTCCATCACCAAACGCGGCCGCGTACCGTCCATCACAAAAACGCCGGTGCGCAGGCCGTGATGATACGCTTCCACCCGGGCCGTATCCACCTGAACCGAATCGCCTTCGTCCGCGGAACTGAACGCATTCCAGTCCCTTCTTAACTCCCTGAATCCATCATCGGATTGGGAGCAGTAACGGCCGGTAATCATCGTTCGGTCCCCGGCCTTAAAAACGCAGGGCGCCTGAATGAGGCGGCCGGAGGAAACCGTTTCCCATTGATTTTCCGAGGGAATGTACGTGGAAATCTGCATCTCCTCATTACTTGCCTTGCCCGCCCTGGAAAAAGCCATCAGCCTGTCATCCTCCACGAAAAGATCGCTTTCGTTGCCATCCGTCTCGTAACCCAAAATGGTGGAGACGGTCTCCCAGGAGCGCCCATCCGGACTTTGGAGGAGCTTCAGACCGTAGTGCCATTGTTCCTCCGCGTTATCATACTCTCGGTCGAAACCGGCCACCACATACTGATCGCGCCATTTCCCGGGCCGCCAGTAAACGTAGGGAGCGCACTTGAAAGGTGCACTCCAGCGCCCCTCGCTCAGCCGCTCAAATCCATACGTTTTCCAGTACGTATCGGCCTGCTCAACAATCGGCCAGCAGATGCCGTATAACAGCAACCGATCCTCCACCTGCAGAAACTTCGGGTCACGGGTCTCGATGAAGCCTTCCACGTGCAACTCAGCCTCTTTGGTCCAGTGGATGCCGTCTTGCGACCTGAGCACGATGCATTTGGAATGGCCTCCACCCGACAATCCATGACAGCGGCCGCTCCTGAAAGTTGCGTAGAACTCCCCTTTAAAAATCGTCAGGTCCGTAAAACCGTTGTGCCTGACTTCGAAATGCTCCGCATCCGAATAGATTTTCCGGTAATCGCACAGGACCGGCTTGGGAAAGTCGTTCACTCCGAGAATGGATAACAGTTCCCCGGCGACAAAGGACGCCATCCCGGACTGCGCCACCGCATCGGGAAGCCATCCCTCGAAAAGATGATCGTACGCCAGCCGGGTATCCAGAAAATAGCGATGGAGGTCAATCAGCGGGAGGGATTTCTCCTCCGTTAGACTCCGTACGCTCTGCGCCAAATCCGACAGCCGCTCCTGACGTCGGCG
>JAUWMS010000394.1 GCA_030613045.1 Candidatus Latescibacterota bacterium
CTTTCCGGGGATGAGATGCTGGCCACGTTGGTGCTCGGCAGCGCGTTTGAAAGCGTGGATTTCCACGTGCACCTCGCTCGCTCGAAGGATGGCGGCGCAACCTGGCCGCTGGAAGGCCCGCTGTACGAGCCACCCACGGATCGCCTGACCACAGATGCCTGCCGGATCACCCGCATGCCCGACGGCGAGATCGTGGCGCTGCTTGCCATTTTTGAGCGGCCCGATCCGGAGGAGGGATTGGCCAGTCACGAGACACTCGGCTTTGTGCCCATGGAATTCGCGTTGCTTCGCTCCCGGGATGACGGGCGCACGTGGACGGCTCCGGAGCCGATCGCTCCGCCCCTAGTGGGGCCTGCTTTTGAGCTCTGCTGTCCCATTCTGCCCCAGAAAAACGGTCGCTGGCTGCTTCCGACCTCCACCTGGAAAAGCTGGGACGGCGATTGTCCCAATGGCATGAAGGCCATCGCCTTTGCTTCGGACGATCAGGGGAAGACCTGGCCCGAGTTTGTGGATGTGATGGACGGGTATGCCGATTCCATCATCCACTGGGAGCAGAAGATCATCGAGCTGGACGGAGACCGCCTGATGTCCGTGGCCTGGGGCTACAATGAGGCCAAGGGAGAGGATCTTCCCAATCAGTACGCCATCAGCGAAGACGGGGGCAGGCATTTCGGACCGCCGCAATCCACCGGGCTTTTGGGCCAGACGCTTACCCCGATTCGACTTCCGGATGGCCGGATTCTGTGCATCTATCGCCGGATGGATAAACCCGGTCTGTGGGCGAACCTGTCCCGCATAGAGGGCGACCAATGGATCAACGAGACGGATGCGCCGCTGTGGGGAGCAACGGCCACCGGACTCCTCAAAAAAGGACCCACGGAGAATATGGCCGCGGATTTCAACGTACTCAAGTTCGGCGCGCCCTGCGCAGTGCTTCTGCCCAATGGAGAGATCTTTGTGGCTTTCTGGTGCGTGGAGGACTGTGTGTCCAATATTCGCTGGTTCCGGCTGAAAATACGATGAGCAATGAACAATGAGGAATGAACACCTCGTATTTCGAGATGGGAGAAGCCGTCCTCAGCCTGGTGCTTGGGGCGGCTTTTTTGGGGGTGGTTGGGCGGGGCATTGCTCATTGCTTTGTCTTTGTATCTGAAAAAGGGCTTGCCTTTGCCCTCCGATTTGGCTATATTTTATCTCGCTGATCTCTGACCTCGTTCCCACGCCTTTCCACCAGATGTGACGGAGTTGAACTCCGTCACATCCCTAAGAATTGAAAAAAGGAAAGGAAGAGCACCCATGCCTGATAGACCCCTGTCATCCCATACGGATCCCTGGGACACCCGATTTGGTTTCTTCTGGTATAACGACCACGAGATCTTCCACGCCACGCAGGATGACCTGAATCGCCAGGCCGAGGCGTTTGCCGACGCAGGGATCAATCACGTGATTACGTTCAGTTGCACGCATTTCCGATGGTCTTTTCGGCGGCACTGGGATGTTATTACGGAGACCCTATCGCGTGTGGTGCAGGCTTGTCATCTGCATGGTATCCGGGTCACCGAGCACCATTCCAGCCATCTGACCTTCACCCCGCTGGATTCGGAGGAGGAGGACTACATGGAGCGGGTGTTGCGGCTCCGGGGAGGATCGTCCCTGAAGTCGTGGCCGCACCTCCGGGAGGACTGCGATGCGGACCCGGACATCGGCGGCGTCCCGCTTTCCTCTCTTCGTCAGATAGACGGGCGCACGGGAGAGTGGGCGCGCACGGGCTATCACGGATGGTGTCTTTGCTTCAACAATTCGGATTACCGGCGGGCCTATCTCGCTTATCTGGAGACCCTGTATGCGGTGGGTATAGACGGCATTATGACCGACGATGTGCAGTGGTTCGGGGACGGACACGCGTGTGCTTGTCCTCATTGCAGGCGGTTGTTTAAGGCGCAGACCGGGTATGAGATGCCCGATCCCGGGCCGGACTGGGAGGCGTGGCACGGGAACTACGACGATCCGTCCTACGTGGCCTGGCTGGATTTCCGTTTCCGTTCCAATGAGGATTTCCACGCAACGGTCAAGGCGCACTATGATGCCCTCGGCTTGCGTCCGCTTCGACCGAATTACGTGTCCACCGCGCTGTATCGAAACTGGACCGCGTACACCTTAGAGACGTTGCCGGACCTGGATTGGGTGTTTCAGGAGTGCTGTTTTTCGACGATCATCCGCTATTCGTGGCCCCATTGGGCGGTGGAGGCTTCTCATCGTTTTGCGGTGGGCCGGCGCAGAGGCATTCCCGCGATGGCGATGTTCTATCCGGATCGCCCGGACACGATGTTGTTCACCTGGGGACTGGCGATGAGTTGGGGGCAGATGTATCTCGCCACGCCCGAGGGCTTTTCTCTGAACGAGCAGGAGAAGGAACTTCGAGCGTTCGAGAAGGCACACGCCCGGCTGCTCAGAGGGCAGAAGCGTCTGAGCCGTCTGGGATTCTATGATTCAAGAACGAATCGGAACCTTTACGGAGACGCCGAAGTCCGCAGTCTCTCCGGTCTTCGGACGTGGATTCAGGCCTGCTACCGCCGCAACGTTCCGTTTGACCTATTCCAGCAAGAGGAACTGGATCGGCTGAAGGAATACAGCGTGGTCGTGCTCAATGAAGTGGCGCTGCTTTCGGACGAGGAACTGACGGCCTTTTGTGTCTTTGTAAAGGACGGCGGCACGCTGGTGTGGACGGGTCGGACGGGAACCCGGGACGAGCGGGGCGTGCCCAGGCCCAAAGATGTAGCGCGGCTGTGGGATCTGGAAGGAACCGTCTGCGTCGAAGACGGAGGCGCGATGGTGATCCATCCGAGCGGCAAGGGGAAGTTGGTGACAATGGCCGGCGATTTCGGTCTGGGTCCCATAGAGCCGGACCACAACGCGGATCGCTGGCAGATCGAGGAAGTGCGGGTTCCGTTTCAGGCGGTATCGGACAAGGAACGGAAAACATGGACGCAGATCACAGACTTGCTAATCGGATTCCTTCCGGACGGCCACGATCTCGAGACCGAGCGCCTGCCCCGGGACGTGATGGTCACCGCGTACGAAACCGCGGATGGGAAAGCTCTGACGCTCCATTTCGTGAACGCGGCCGGCACACTCGATGTCCTCCCCGGAACGGAAGTGGGACACCGCGATCCGATCCCATTTTCAAAGCACGCGGGGCCGACGATCCGCATTTCCGTGAGGAAGCCCCGGCGATGGTCCGGGCGTCGGATCACGGAGGCGCGTTATCTGGACCCGGAGACTGAGGGGGCGGTTTCCCTCAATGTCGAGGATGGCGGCGCTATGGTGTCCGTGGAGATTGATCCGCAACTGATTCGAGGATACGGACTCGTGGCACTTAGAAGAGGTTAAATCAGAGATTTCCAGACTTCGTGTTTCTTTCGCAGTTTTCGTGTATTTCGTGTATTTCGTGGTTGGTGTAGTCTTATTTTGAGATGGAGGATATTGCAATGTCTTGTTATGCGAGAGAGATAAGTCGGGCAGGGCTTCAGTTATTCGAACTTGGAAATGACCTCGTCAAAACAGTTATTTCGCCGGCGGAAGGCGGGAAGATTCGACACCTTGTAAATCTTCAAACCGGCCGCGAGTATTGCTGGCAAATGCCCGATCCTCCGGGGGGACC
>JAUWMS010000501.1 GCA_030613045.1 Candidatus Latescibacterota bacterium
CACTCAATATAATACAAACTTCCCTCAGACGCAAGTTTTGCTTATTGCGCTGCAATCATATAGAGAATACACCTCATTGCGTATTCCTCGTCTCTTCACCCACTCACCCAGGCGGCGAGCATATCAAACCGATCGGTGAAAATGAGCAGTCCCACGAGAATCAGCAGCGCCCCGCTTATGATCTCGATGATCCGAAAGTGCCGTTTGATCCGGTTGAACACGGTGAAGAAGGCGTTGACCGCCACAGCCGTCACGAGAAAGGGGATGCCCAATCCGAGCGAATAGGCCCCAAGCAGCGCAATCCCCTGCCCGACGGTCTCCTGCGGGGCCGCGTACATCATCATCGTGCCCAAAAATGGCCCGATGCACGGACTCCAGCCAAAGGCAAACGCCATACCTACTAAGAAAGAACCGATCAACCCCACCGGTTTGGCGCGCATGTGAAGGCGCTTCTCGTAGTCCAGAAATCGAATCCGAAACACGCCCGCGATGTGCAGCCCGAAAAGCACAATGAGCACGCCGGCCACCTTCTTCAGGATCGCCATCTTGTCGAGCAAAAACTGTCCGATGTAGGTAGCCGAGGCGCCCAACAGCACAAAGATCAGCGAGAAGCCAAACACGAACACCAGCGCATTGAGCCCGGCCCGGCCGATGACCGCCCGCCGGTTTCCCCCATCCTGCATTTGCTCCAGGGACATCCCGGACACAAAGGAAAGATAGGCCGGCACCAAAGGCAACACGCACGGCGAAAAAAACGAACCCAGGCCCGCGAAGAATGCGGTGAACAAAGAAACAGACTCCATTCCCTTCCTCCTTATCCCCATTGCCTAAATTTCAAAGATTTCAAAAATTTCAAAGATTGCCTGCGAGTATCCCCGCCCAATTTTTGAAATGGTCACGCCATTTTCCCACAACACTTTTTATACTTCTTCCCACTTCCGCACGGACACGGATCGTTGCGCCCGACCTTCGGTCCCACGTGCACCGGCTGAACATTGCGCTGCCGGGCTTGCGCTGGGCCGCCCCCTTCCCCTTCCTCCTCGGGCATCGCCCTCCCGGAAAAACCCATTCCCGTTGCCTCCTGATGCGACAGATGTCCCTGAGGCAGGCTTCCCATGCTTCGGGCCAGTTCGGCTTCCCGCGATCCGACGATGCGGGTTCGGAAGAGGAGTTGGAGGGCTTCCCGGTCCATCTGACCGAGCATCTCCACGAACATGTTGAACCCTTCGGATTTATACTCGATCAAAGGATTCTTCTGCCCGCAGGCCCTCAGTCCGATGCCCTCTTTGAGCCGATCCATCTCATAGAGGTGTTCCTTCCAGCGCTCGTCTATGACGCTCAACAGAACCGTTCGCTCGAAATGCCGCAACCCCTCGGAACCGACCCGCTGCTCCCGACGCTCGTATTTGCTTCGGAGCGTGGTCTCCAAATCCTCTTTCAACGCGTCCCGTTTGAGCGGACGTCCGTCGTCGTCCGGAAGCGTGATCGTGAAAATCTCCCGCAACGCCCGCTCCAATCCCTTCAGGTCCCAATCTTCCGCGTGCTCCGCGCTCAGGTGCTCCTCCCACAGATCGTCCAGCGTATCGCCGATCATCCCGAACACCTCGTCCTTCAGATTGTCCTCCTCCAACACGCGCCGCCGCCGGGTATAGATCACCTCCCGCTGCTGGTTCATCACATCATCGTATTCCAACAGATGCTTGCGGATATCGAAGTTGCGGCCCTCCACCTTCTTCTGCGCCCGCTCGATGGAACGGGTAATCATAGGATGGGCGATGACCTCGCCTTCCTGCGCGCCGAGGCGATCCATCACACTGGCGATGCGCTCCGAGCCGAACAGGCGCATCAGATCGTCCTCGAGGGAAATGAAGAACGTCGAGGCGCCCGGATCCCCCTGGCGCGCGCTCCGTCCCCGAAGCTGGCGGTCTATCCGGCGGGACTCGTGCCGCTCCGTGCCGATGATGTGAAGCCCGCACGGCGCATCTTCCCGGCAGTCCAACTCCTCGAAATGGGGACACCGTTCCCCGTCCTCCTGCTCGTCCGAGGCAAGCGCACAATAAGAGTGCTTCACCACGCCCGGTCCCAGTTTGATGTCCGTGCCCCGGCCGGCCATATTCGTGGCGATGGTCACGGCTCCGGGCTGACCCGCCATCGAAACAATCTCCGCCTCCCGCTGATGGTATTTTGCGTTGAGGACTTCGTGCTTGATCCCGCGCCGTTTGAGAAGGCGGCTTAAGACCTCGGAGACTTCCACCGTGATCGTACCCACCAAAACCGGCAGATTCTTCTCGTGGAGCCGCGCGATCTCCTCGACGATCGCATTGTATTTCTCCCGCTTGGTGCGATAGATCAGATCGTCGTAGTCCATCCGGCGCACGGGTTTGTTCGTGGGGATCACCACCACGTCCAACTTGTAGATCTCGAACAGTTCCGAAGCCTCTGTCTCCGCGGTCCCCGTCATGCCCGCTAATTTGTCGTAGAGCCGGAAGAGGTTCTGAAGCGTGATCGTAGCCAGCGTCTGGGGCTCCCGCTGGATGGTCACCCCCTCTTTGGCCTCCAACGCCTCGTGCAGGCCATCGCTGAAGCGCCGTCCCGGCATCAACCGTCCGGTGAACTCATCCACGATCATCACCCGGCCTTCGTTGACCACGTAATCCACGTCCTTCTCGAACAGGGAGTAGGCTTTGAGAAGCTGGCTGATATTGTGTACTTTCTCGCTTTGGGCGGCGTACTCCCGGTCGAGTTCGTCGCGCTTTTCGATTTTTTCTTCGTCGGAGAGCGTTTCGTCCTCTTCG
>JAUWMS010000086.1 GCA_030613045.1 Candidatus Latescibacterota bacterium
TCGTAAGCGATTCCGGGATTCTCCCGAATGTACCTTCCCCCGTGATTGTGGAACCAGTACAGGTATTTGCCGTTGGCGCATTTCCAGGCAAAGTTGGCCGCGCGCGGATGTTTCATCAGGCGTCCATCGGCAAAGCGTTGGTATTGGGCCTCGGTCCAGGTATGGCCTTTGTCCCGACTGTAGGAGAAGACCGGATGCCCGTCAATCGTGCGATACACGCAGTAGAACGATCCATCGCTGAGCACGGAGTAGCTGTGTTCCTCCGCGATCGGTCCGCCACCCGGAGGCGTGCGCAGTCCCGCATCGCCGTCTGGGAGCGTCTCCCACGTGATCTTTTCGGGATCCTTTTCCGTCAGGATGTTCCCGCTCTTCAGCAATACGCCTTCCGAACGAGTGAAGAATCCCGCGCCGAATCCGCCCACCTTGTGGAGCGAAACATACGCCGCCCCGTCGTGGATGAAGGGCTTTCCCACGTTCCAGAAGAAACGTACCTTGCCGGCGTAAGCATTCTCACGGTCAATCGCCATCTCGCGCACGGAAATGGGATGACGCTGTTCCGACCACGTGTGGCCGTGATCATCGCTATACTTAAAAACGAAGTAACCCAGCGAATCCACGCGCCGACACGTGCCGTTCTCATACGGCGGATCGTCCGCGATGACCTCCCGCATATTGTCGCTGTTGTGGTTGTAAAAACAGAAGGCTCGTCCGCCCGGCGCCTTCAGCAGCACCGCATAAGAAGCCTCCGGGCCGTCGGCGGGCTCCACATCCACGGGAGCCGACCAGGTCTTCCCCCGATCCGTGCTGCGCATCGTCACCACGTGCTGGCCCGACTGGCCTTCGTGGCCCGCACCTGTGGTCAGCGCACACAGCCACGCGTCGTCTTCCGTCTTTGCAATATACGGCTGGTCGCTGTAATACTCGGTCGGAATCTCAGATCCGGTCGTGATGTGGCGGGTATCCAAAATGCTCATCCGTTTTCTCCTAAGAGATAGGTCTCCTGGTGAGTGGTGCTTGGCAGTCTCAAGGGAATATCCGGAGGCAATCAGATTGCGCGAACAACATTCTCCCGCTCCCGGAAGTAGGAGGCGGTGTGTTGCACGAGCGCTTCCAATTGTTCGGGATCGGGACGTCCGTACATCGCCGGATAGGGGTCGCCTCCGGGGCCTAACGGCTCAGGCGTGACAGTGCATCCCTCGCGATTGTATCCGATGACATACAGCGCCATGATCATGGTATCCAGATCGAGCGAGCCGTCGCCCAAGGCGCAACGGTTGGAATCCGCGAGATGCAGGTTCGTCAGCCGCTCCCCGGCATTTACGAGGGTTTCTCCGATATGCCCCTCCTCCGACTGCATGTGGTACACGTCCCCGTTGATGTGCCGGACCCCGGGGTGATCCACGGCGGCGATGTAATCCATCGCGTCCTTGAACGTATGGCAAAAGCTCACCTCCGCGGAACGGATGGGTTCCACAGCCCCTTTGATCTTTGCCTGAGTGAACACGTCCGCCACGCCGCGCAGGGTTTCTACGGAACGGTCGAACTCCATATCGTCGCTCTTATCCGGTCGGCCCACCGCACCGGGAACGATCAGACAATATCCCGCTCCAAGCTCGCGCCCCAAGTCCACGTTCCGCCGGATATAGTCTATGGCGGCTTGGCGGACGAGACCCCGGTTGCTGGAAAGATCGTTGTCCGCGGAGAACATCCCGCATATCCCGGCCAGGGCGATCCCGTGATCCGAGAGGATGTTTCGCACTTCCGTCGCCTGGTACCCCAAATCCTTCCCGTACCGATTCCCGTGCAGCTCGATGAACCGGATCTCCGCGCGCGCCAGGCGCTCCGCCGACCGGCTCAGGGATTCCATCCCGAAGCCCCAGTTGCTCCACGAGAGGTTCAATCTAAGCGCCAGCTTCTCCGGAGACGTGCGCTTTAATTGCTCAAACGCTTCTCGGATCGCAAGATTTTTTTGCTCGAAGTGTTGCAGTGCTGGCATGGGCTTCTCCTCTATACACCATTTCGGATTTCGGATTGCTGTTCGCGCGCTCAGCTTTGCGTTTTTCACGCTTCACGTTTCACGTTTTATGGTTCGCGCTCTATGCACCATGCTCTACGCTTCACGTTTCCCTCCCACCGTTCTCCGGAATCCGGAAGTTTCCCTTTTCTCCACCCCCACGCTCACCTGTAACGATCTCCTCCCCACATACTCGGATTGTCCCCGAGGAAGTCATGGAGCGGCTGACTCAGGCTCTCAAGCGCGTTCAGATCGTCCTCTTCCAGGCGGACCCGGATGGCGCCCACGTTGTCCTCGAACTGCCCGCGGTTTTTCGCGCCCGCGATGACCGTAGTGACGCCCGGCCGGGTAAGCAGCCAGGCCAGACTCACTTGCGCCATCGTGGCATGAAGCCGCTCGCTGAGCGCCCTCAACTGCTCCAGCGCAGGAAACGCCAGAGCCAGGGCCTCGTCCGCATACAGGCGCGTGTGGGTGCGATTGCCCTCCGGAATGTCGCTGCGTTTTTTGAACTTTCCGGTGAGGAGCCCCTGTCCCAGCGGGCTGTAGCAGATAATCCCGATGTCCTCCCTCTTGCACACATCCACGATAGACGCTTCAATGGCCCGCCAAAACAGATTGTAAGGCAACTGGTTGCCGTCCACCGGGCCGTATTGTACGACCTCAGTCACGTCCCCGACTCCGAAGTTGGACACGCCGATGCTCCGAATTTTCCCCTGTGTTTTCAATCGACACAGCGCCTCCATCGTCTCTTCAAGGGGAACGCTTCGATTGGGCCAATGGATCTGGTAGAGATCCACGTAATCGGTTCCGAGCCGTCGAAGGCTTGCTTCGAGCGCTTTGGGCACCTGATCTCCGGCCAGATGCTTGCCGATGACTTTGGTGGCCACGAGCACCTGATCCCGCCTGCCCTTCAGCGCCCGGCCGAGCACCTCCTCCGAATGTCCGTTCCCGTAAGCCTCCGCCGTATCGAAGAAATTCACCCCCTCCGCGATGGCCATGTGCACCGCGCGTATGGCCTCCTCCTCATCAATGGGGCCCCACTGGGCGTCGTTCGCCATCGCCCAGCAGCCGAACCCGATTCTGGAGACTTCCAGATCGCTTTTCCCCAGTTTTCGATATTCCATATCTTTGCCTCCGTTTCCAGATCGCTCTCCGCTTCATGCTTCACGCTTCACGCACGACTTCAAACATCGCCATTATATTTTCCACAGGCGTGCCGGGCTGAATGTTGTGGATCGTGTTGAACACAAATCCGCCGCCCGGCGCAAACGTCTCGATGCGCTCCCGCACCTCCCGGCGCACCTCCTCCGGAGTGCCGAAGGGCAGGGTCTTTTGCGTATCCACGCCCCCACCCCAGAACACCAGCCGGTCTCCGTACCGCTCCTTGAGCAGTTTCGCATCCATCCCTGCCGCCGAACACTGCACCGGATTCAGGATATCCACGCCGGCCTCTATGAAATCATCCAGCAACGTCACCACGGATCCGCAGGAATGGTAAAATATCTTCCACGAGGTGTTCGCATGAATCCAGTCGTTCAGTTTTTTATGAAAGGGCTGATACAACTCCCGGTACATATCCGGCGAAATAAACGTTCCGTTCTGCGTTCCGAAATCCGTCCCACTGATCCCTATGACATCTATTCGATCTCCCACGGCCTCCCGCAGCAGTTTCAGGTTTTTCAGCGCCACCTCGCACTGCATTTCGTAGATTCCCCGGATGTACTCGGGATGGGTCATGTGCGCTATGTACCACTCCGAGGGCGTGCGAATCCCTTTTGTACGCTTCAGTCCGGGGCCAGGCAGCGGAGCGACGTCTCCGAATCCCCCCTGTCCAAACCACGATACAATGGAAAAGTCCGTATTTCGATACAGGTCTTCCGAAGTCCGCCGGAAATACTCCAACTCTTTGTCTCCATACAGCTTGAAGTCTTCTTCAAAATCCCGGGGATCGAGATGGTCCTCGTCTATGGGCTCCTGTCGGACGATGCCGTCGAAATAGAAGCCGTCTTTGGGCATCCGTCCCGAAGGCGGGACCGACGTATCCCCCTGCGGGTAGATCAGGAGATCCCCGTTCTCCTGCTCTTTGACCACAAAATTTCCCCCCACCAGCGCCTCCGTCCCGTCGAACAAGCGCCAGGGCTTCCAGTTTTCGTTCCAATATCCGAACATTGTCACGGGCGACGGCAGTCCCACCGTATCTACGCCCAACTTCTCCATCACCTCGAACCCGACCTCGCCAAGCACCTGAAAGGGCTCCCACACCTTGATCGGTATGGATGGAAGCCCCAACGCCTTGCGCAGCTGCGCGCACGCGCTGGCCGAAATGCCCGTCACCGGCGTGGATCCCAGGTCCACCGGAACCCGATCCGGCTCCTGGTGACGCACGGCCGCTCGAACCCGCTCTCGTGATGTCATGATGTTTTCCTCCGTATTTGGGGTCAGGATGCAGGGATCAGGGGGACATCCAACCGTGAACCATGAATGAGAAAGCAAACCCCGGCTTCTCCTTGCTTTCCTAAATATATATCCCTTCCCGTCAAAAGTCAAACACAAAAAACCGCCCGAACTGCCTGGACGGTTTTTGTATCCCTTTTTTGAGGAAACGGTTACCTCAGAAAAACTATGGTTCTCGTCTGCACAAAATCCCCGGCGTGGAGACGGCAGAGGTATATGCGGCTGGCCGCATTCCTCCCGGAGCCGGCTCGCCCATCCTACAAGTCCCTGCACTCACCAAAGCCTACTCCCATGAACAAAAAAATTCCTGACTATAGCATAAGCCATTTCCTGGGATTATGGGAAAAAGCCCTTCAGAACCATTCCCCTTGCGAAAAATCAGATTGTTCTATACTGAGTTTCTCCCAAAAACCAAAACAGCCCCACGGATGAACCGCGAGACTGTTTCCAACAGATGGCGCTCCCCTTGCACGCCCACAAAAAATGAGGATTTCCGAGTATCCCGGGTCACCATATCACCTCAACCGGATAGCTGGGAAACACGGTGTCACTGCTAATCACGGGCAGACCCTCTGCAATGCCCTGAGCAATGATGAGTCGGTCAAACGGGTCGCGGTGATAAAACGATAGTTTCATCATCACAGAAAGGTGACTCAACGCTATAGGCAATACAGTGATTTCGTTCTCCCTGAGTTGCTCCGGGATGATTTCTCCGAATGGCCGGGATAGCTCAAGCTTGCCAATACTCACCTTGATGGCGATCTCCCACAGACTTGCCGTGCTCAGAAGCACCTCGTTGCCAAGATCGGAAATGAGATTCCGAGCCCGGATTCTCAGGTCATCACTGCCAGCAATAAACCACAGAAAACTATGCGTGTCGAGCAATACGCGTATCACATATACTCCCGGAAGTCTTCAAGGGGCTCGTCGAAGTCGTCGGACATCCTGATAAGACCCCTCGCGCTTCCGAACCTCCGCTGTGGCTTGCGCTCTGTGACCGTAATGAGTCTGACGAGAGGTTGGCCCCCTCTGGTAATGACGACATCCTCTCCCCCGAGAGCTTGTTCAATAAGCTCTGATAGACACTCTTTGGCCTGGATGATACCGATTTCCTGCATAGCTATGTCCTCGACTCAAAATTCCTTGACGATGTACTTCGGATAGCCTTCAAAGACGCGCTCTACGCTTCGGCGCCCAAGTGGACATGTTTCCTATATTGGCTGACAAAATACGACATCCGGATCTAAATGTCAACCTTTTTTTACAAAAACAGCCGCTTTGGCAAAGTGAGCCGAGATGGCTGAGCTGAGCGATAGTTTCATAGCCCTGGTGGAGCGCGGTCAACGATCCCCTTCCATCCATACCCTGGACAAGATAGCCACTGCCTTAGGTATCCCTCTCGCCGAGCTTTTCCAATTTGAAGAAGCCGACCCGGAAAAGACAAACGCAGAACAAGTACTCCGAAAGCTCATAGAAGGCAGAGGCGTTGACGAGATCACATTCATCGCGGACGTCTCCCGCTTCATCTTCAGCAAGTTGGAAGGCAAGTCCTCTTAGATCCGCTTAGATTCGCCAAAATCCTGCCGATCCATTTCCTCGCCGAACCCCGCTTCCCGCGAAAAAACTCTTGATTTCATCCCGCAAGTTTTATATATTTCAGTTGGTGAGTTCATTTTTTCATATTGATGAGTTTAACCTGATTTTTCGGGAGGGGGAACGATGGACACCATTATAAGTGCTTTAGATGTCCGCACGCAGTTCGGACAGATCATCAGGCGGACGGAGGAAAACAAAGATCGTTTCTTCATCTCCAAAAGGGGGAAACTGAAGGCCGTTCTTATGAGTATGGAGGATTACGTACAGAACATCGTGGATGAGCCGGATTTCCTCAAAGAGGCCCATTGGAAGGCCGGAGAGGCGGGTCTGAATGGAACGACGATGGAGGAAATAGATCGGGAGATCGCGGAAGTGCGGCGGTCCCTTAGAAATATGGGAAGACCATGATCCGGGTAGTGCTGGACACCAATATCCTGATCTCCGCGACCTTAGCCAAGGGGCTGCCGGCGGCCCTACTTACGATCCTTCTGCGTCTGCCGCAGTTTCAACTCTGCGTATCCGAGCCGCTTTTAGAGGAATACAGAGAGGTGTTTATGCGGGAAAAGTTCGGGAAGATCCGCCAGGAAGGCCTGATGACTATCGCGAAGATCGAGGAGCAAGCCCTAAACGTCATCCCCAAGGTCAAGGTCGAGCGGATCAAAATGGATCGCGCTGATAATCGTGTGCTGGAGTGTGCACTCACTGCCGGGGCGCACTATCTGATCACGGGCAATCGCAGGCACTTCAACTTCGGACATTTTTTATCAACCCGGATTGTCGATCCATACAAGTTTCTGGACCTCATAATTTCAGGATAGAGCCTGAGTGCTCCTTGTCGGAAATTTGCCGGGGTTGTGACGCGGAGCGTCGAGCCTGCGTTCCTACTCAGGAGCGTGGGAACGAGCTGAAAATGTGCATATTTGCTACCAATCACCAATCACCAATCACCAAACCCATGAACGCATCCCCGCATCTCGACATTCTCGAAGGCGTCATAGAACGCATCACCTTCCACGCCGACGACACGGGCTACACGGTGGCCAAGCTCCGGGCCAAAGGAGCGGGCCCCGAACCTGTCGCCATCATCGGCTCCGTGGCCGAGATCCATCCCGGCGAGAGCGTGCGATTGAAGGGCCATTGGACCACCCATCCTCAGTATGGCCGCCAATTCAGGATCGTCGAGTACAAGACCGTCTATCCCTCCACCGTCGAGGGCATCCGAAAATACCTCGGTTCCGGATTGATCAAAGGCATCGGCCCGGTGACGGCCAAACGCATCGTGGCCCAGTTCGGATTGGAGACCCTTCCCATCATCGAGCGCGCGCCGGATCGGCTGACGGAAGTGGAAGGCCTCGGGCCCAAGCGTGCGGAAATGATCAAGCACGCCTGGATCGAGCAGCAGGAGATCAAAGAGGTGATGCTCTTCCTCCAGTCCCACGACGTCAGCACCGGCTATGCGGTCAAGATCTGGAAGAAATACGGAGACGACGCCATCCGGATCGTTCGGGAAAATCCCTATCGCCTCGCCAAGGACATCTGGGGCATCGGATTTCTCATCGCGGACCGGATCGCGCAAAATCTCGGAGTGGATCCCGAATCCGCCATGCGGCTTCAGGCGGGGCTGCGCTACATGCTGGGGCAGGCTTCCGAGAAGGAGGGGCACGTCTTTCTTCCCGCGAATCTTTTAATTTCCAGGGCCGCCGAAATTTTGAAGGCTCCGGAGGAGAAACTCCGTCCCTGTCTGAACGATCTGAGCCGGGAGCGGGAGGTCATTCTCGAAGACGAGCACGTCTATCTCCCTCCGCTCCACTATGCGGAACAGGCCGTATCCAAAAAACTCCATCAGCTTGCTCAGGTCTCGAAGGTGGAACTTCGGGATCTGGGAGAGGAAGTCAGCGCGGTGGAAGAACGGACCGGGTTCACCTTCGCCGAACGCCAGAAGGAGGCCATCGCCAAAGCGCTGAGCGAAAATGTTTTGATCCTCACCGGGGGGCCCGGAACGGGGAAGACGACCACCGTGCTCGGCATGATCGCCCTGTTTGCGCGCCGGGGCCGATCCATCGCGCTGTGCGCCCCCCCCGGACGCGC
>JAUWMS010000192.1 GCA_030613045.1 Candidatus Latescibacterota bacterium
CAATCTGCCGGTGCGGGCCATGAGTCGTTTTTTTCAACAATATGGGGAGCGCATAGCCGGCGTGCGTCTCTTACTGGAGAATCACATTCCGCTCCGAAAAGGATTGGGGAGCAGCGCGGCGGCGATTGTGGGCGGTTTGATGGTTGCGGCGTCTTTGAGCGGGAAAAAGGTTTCAAAGCGGGCGATGCTCGATCTCGCGGTCGGGATGGAGGGGCATCCGGACAACGTGGCCGCTACGTTGTGGGGTGGCGTCGTGGTAGCGTGCGGATCGAACGGTCGCATAGAGGCCATCCGGATGGATCCGCCCGATGGCATGAAAGCGGTTGTGGTCGTGCCCGATTTTGAATGGCCTACTTCGGAGGCTCGCGAAGCGCTTCCCCAACAGGTTTCCTTCGGGGACGCGGTGGTTAGCGTGGGGCACAGCGCGCTTCTAATCGCGGCCCTGGCGTCCGGAGACCGGCGCGTTTTGAGGGAGGCGATGCGCGACCGGCTTCATCAACCGTAGCGGGAGCCTTGGATTCCGGGGATGCAGTCGGTGTTCCGGGCGGCTTTGGATGCCGGGGCTTCGGGCGTTGCGATCAGCGGAGCCGGCCCGAGTCTCGTGGCCCTGACGTGGGAGCATTTCGAGGCGGTTGCTTCCGCGATGAAAACGGCTTGGAGTGCGTTCGGAGTAAATGCCGAAAGTTTTATATTGGATCCTTGTCTGAACGGTTCGACGGTGGAAACCTCTCTCGAATAGATGAAAACCACGGCGCGTGCCGCCCCTCTTTTTTCGAATTTCGGATTGTTGCACCACTCACCACTCACGGCTTACCACTCACGGCTTACAGCGAATGAAAATTGATTTTACCAACAAGCGCGTCACTCTGATGGGCTTGGGTCTTTTCGGAGGCGGGGTGGGGGCCGCCCGATTTTTGATTCGGCAGGGCGCGTCGGTGACGGTCACGGATCTCCGTTCGGAGCAAGTGCTGGCGGAGTCGGTGGAGGCGCTGAAGGGACTGCCGATTGCCTTCCGATTGGGCGAACACCGGGAGGCCGATTTTCGGGAAGCAGACGTGGTCGTGGTGAGTCCGGCGGTGCCTAAGGAGTCGCCTTTTCTGCAAATGGCCCGGGAGGCCGGCACGACTGTCGTGGCCCGGGATAATCTGATCTTCCAATGGTGTCCCGCTCCGATCCTGGGGGTTACCGGATCGAATGGGAAGACCACCACCGTCTCC
The DNA here is from genome assembly GCA_030613045.1 of Candidatus Latescibacterota bacterium. GTDB lineage: Bacteria > Latescibacterota > 4484-107 > 4484-107 > 4484-107 > 4484-107. The sequence goes on from JAUWMS010000192.1 coordinate 1,218, forward strand.
CTCATCGGAGCGATGTTTCGGTGCATTCATCCCGAAACCATAGTCGGCGGTAACATCGGCGGCTCGGTGCTGGATCGCATCGAAAAGATTCACGCGGATACGCCGGTGATCCTGGAGCTTTCGAGCTTCCAACTCGAGGACCTTCAGAAGATCGGGATGAGTCCGCACGTGGCCGTGGTGACCAATCTTTCCCCGAATCATCTGGATCGGCACGGCACATTCGAGGAGTATGTCCGGGCGAAAAAGGGCATCATTCGTCACCAGCGGGCGGACGACGTAGCGATTCTGAACTACGACGATACTACGGTGCGCGCATGGGCGGAGGCATGTCCGGGGAAGGTGGTCTTCTTCAGCGTGCGGGAGCCACTTCGAGAGGGCGTGTTTGTACAGGATGGAAGGATCGTGGTTCGGCTCAATTCTACCCCTTTTGTACCGCGGAGACCGCTGAGAACGCAGAGAAATACTCAAGAACAAAAGCGAACGTCGGACGCTTGCAAAGGCTCCGCGCTCTCTGCGTGCTCTGCGGTGAGATCGTTCCAGGAAGAGGCGGAAGAGATTTGCGGAGCGGAGGAACTGATCCTTCCGGGCCGGCACAACATAGAGAACGCCCTGGCGGCCACTGCAGCGGCGTGGATCGGAGGAGTCGGAAAAACGGAAATCGCCGGGGTGCTTCGGAGCTTTGAGGGCGTGGCGCATCGGCTGGAGTTTGTCCGGGAGATTCAGGGCGTCCGCTATTACAACGATTCCATCGCCACCACCCCCGAATCGGTGATCGCTGCGCTCGACTCGTTTGAAGGCGGCATCGTGTTGATTGCCGGAGGAAGCGATAAAGGCATCTCCTTCGATTATTTGGCCGGCGAAATCGTGCGAAAGGCGAAGGCCGTAATTCTCATAGGCACAACGGGTTCGAAGATTGCCGCGCTGGTGAAGGCGCGACGCGGGAGCAAGGCCCTTCCCTCCGTGACACTCCGTGACTCCCTGAAGGAAGCGGTGGAGCAAGCCAAGACATTGGCCCAAAGCGGCGACGTGGTGCTGCTCTCCCCGGCCTGTGCAAGCTATGATATGTTTCGGAATTTTGAGGACAGAGGGAATCGGTTTAAGGCGTTGGTGGAGAAGTTGTGATGCAAAATGCGAAGTGCAAAATGAAAAAAGAAAATGGCAAAATGCAAAATGTGGAGTGCGATCAGTTCGTGGAAAATCCGCAATCCGCAATCCGCAATCCGCAATCTCCTTTGCTTCGGATCGCGCATCTCGTGAAACAATTCGGAGGATTGAGGGCCGTTTCGGACGTGAGCTTCGACGTCGCCGAGGGGCGGATTAAAGCGGTGATCGGGCCGAACGGAGCCGGGAAGACCACCATCTTCAATCTCGTCACCGGCGCGGATGTGCCCACTGCAGGAGACGTCGCGTTCGAGGGGAAGCGTATCACCGGATTGAAGCCGCATCAGATCGCAGCAATGGGGCTTTCGCGGACGTTTCAGAATGTCCAGTTGTTCGATCACATGTCCGTGCTCGAAAACGTGATGGTGGGGCGTCATACCCGCACCGTTTCGGGGATGCTGAGCGCCGCGTTCCGTCTTCCTAAAACGCGGGCGGAGGAAAAGGCCATCCGAGAGGCCGCGATGGAGCGATTGGTCTTCGTGGGACTTGACGCGCAAGCGGGGGAACTCGCAACCAACCTGGCGTTCGGAGGGCAGCGCACGCTGGAATTCGCGCGGGCATTGGCCACGGAGCCAAAATTGCTTCTGTTGGATGAACCCGCCTCCGGATTGAACGCGCACGAGACCACCGTGTTGGCGGAGTTGATCCTCAAGATTCGGGAGCAGGGCGTGACCGTGCTTTTGGTGGAGCACGACATGGAACTGGTGATGGACATCTCCGATGAGGTGGTGGTGCTCAATTACGGCGAAAAAATCGCCGATGGAAAGCCGGAGGCGGTTCAGAACGACGAACGGGTGGTCGCGGCGTATTTGGGAGAAGAGTAAGGGACAGAAAATTGCCTGGATTTCAAAGATTTCAAAGAGTTCAAAAATTGCCTGAAGTAAGGTGGATGGGGCTAATTTTTGAAATCTTGGCAATGGGGAGGAAGGCAGGGAGGGAAAATGCTCAGACTGAGAAATGTACATGCGTATTACGACCAGGTGCAGGCCTTAAAAGGCGTATCGCTGCACGTTTTAACCGGGGAGATCGTGTGCCTGATCGGGGCCAATGGCGCGGGCAAGACGACGATTCTCCGTTCGATTTCAGGGCTTATGGAACACACGGAGGGCGCGATCCAGTTCGACGATCGTGCGTTGCTGGGCCTGTCTCCGGATCGGATCGTGCGACTCGGGATTTCCCACGTGCCGGAGGGGCGTCAGCTGTTCGGGCCGCTTACGGTGATGGACAATCTGCGTCTCGGTGCGTACCTGCGCTATCGGAAGGTGCGCAGGCGGATGCCGGAGGAGATGCGTCCGATTCTGGAGCTATTCCCGGTGCTGAAGGAACGGACGGCGCAGCTTGCGGGCACGTTAAGCGGCGGCGAGCAGCAGATGTTGGCGATCGGGCGGGCGATGATGGCCAGTCCCAGGTTGCTGCTGCTGGACGAACCTTCCTTGGGGCTTGCGCCCATCGTCACCTCCGATATTTTTGAGGCCATAGAGGGCCTGAGACGCCAGGGGATGACGATTTTGTTGGTGGAGCAGAATGCCCGGCTGGCGTTGAAGGTGGCGGATCGGGGCTACGTGCTGGAGACCGGGAAGGTGATTCTGGAGGGAAGCTCGGAGGAGTTGCTGGACAACCGGGAGGTGCAGCGGGCGTATCTCGGCAAGGGGAAAAAAGGATTTCTGGAATAGCGTGTCGAGTTGATGAATGGGACGCGGATTAACAATGTGTCGTCCAAATTCGCCGGACGGCGCGCTCGTCGGAGACGGCCGAAAAGCGGGGTATGGCAGACCTCGTACCACGAAATCGAGCACGGGCTGCTCAACTATCTCTATCTCAGCCTGTATGTGAACCAGCGTCCGGAGGTGCTCCATTTCAAATTGGACGGTCCCGGGAAGCATTTTGTTTCACTGGCGGACGATGCCTCGGTGCGGATTGGTGGGGTGCGGATCAATGGAGAACTGTGGGCCGACTTCGATGGGCGGGAGCGGAGTGTCGCGCTGCCCGACGGAAAGGGGCTTGAGGTAGCGGTTACGCTGATCTCGTGACAACTCAGACACAAAGGCAGGAAGCGCAAAGGCACAGAGGGACAAAGGCGCAAAATTGTTTGTTCCCACATTTTCTGGAAAAAGCAGTTGCATTTTGAGTTGAAATGTCTTATACTGGATGGGCTTGTTTTGCTTAATGTGCGTTGCTTTTCTTGAGATTGGAATGCTTTGAGCTGTCCTAATCTTGATCGTATAGGAATGCATTAAAACAAAGAGCCGCCGGAGGACCGCCTTGCATGCTCAAGCCTCTCTGTTTATATCGATTATTATTCCAACCTACAATCGTTGCGAAGAATTAGAGGAACTCTTTGAGTCACTATCTATGCAGGCATACTCCGAAGCGCGTTTTGAGATCGTCCTTGTGGATGATGGTTCGACGGATGAGACCAAATTTCTAACAGACCTTTTCCTGGAAGCTCGGGGGCTGCCCATCCGCTATTTCTATCAGCAAAATCAGGGCCCCGGTCCTTCTCGCAATTTAGGTATGCAGAAGGCCAGAGGGGACATTTTTGTATTCATTGACTCCGATTGTATCGCCCCTCCGGATTGGTTGGAAAACATAGCTGCTGGCATGGCCGATGGCAGTGTGGATGCCTTTGGCGGACCGGACCAATGCCGTTCCGATTTTCCGCCCTTGTTGAAAGCGATAGACTACTCTATGACCTCCTTCATCGGAACCGGCGGGGCAAGGGGAACCACAGGAATTAAGGTAGCCAAGTATTATCCTCGCAGCTTCAATATGGGATTTCGCCGAAAAGTGTATGAACGCATCGGAGGCATGGGCAATCTGCGTCACGGCCAGGATATGGAATTTTCCAACCGGTTGCACAGACAGGGGTTCCACATCGCCTTTCTGCCCGACATTGGCGTCTATCACAAGCGCCGCACTTCCCTCAAGCGGTTTTTTAAACAGATTTTCAACTGGGGCGTGGCTCGTATTAACCTGGGACGGATAGATAAGCAGATGCTCAGACCTGTACATGCTCTTCCTGCGTTAGTCATAGTGTTTTATGCGTTATTGACCCTTGGAGCGCTGTTCAGCGCATCCACTTTACGGGGATGGATAGGCATAACCGCTCTGGGATTTGTCCTATTGTGTTTTGCAGGCGTTCAATCTTTCATCCGGCACAAATCTATTCGGGTGGCCTTGCTCTCTATGGTCACGTTGACGACTCAGATCGTGGCCTATGGATTGGGATTCTGGTTCGGCGTGTACAAAAGCATTGTCTCGCGGGGCGATGAACCTATCCGCGGATTTACGAAAGAGTATTACAAATAGTCAAGAGTCCAGAACTATGAAAAAGAAAAAAGTGAGAAAAATCGCTCAGAAGAAATCGAAAGTTCAAGAGAAGCCACGGGAAGTCGGTATTCCACGGTTCCGGCTATCCAACCGAACCCAGATCATCCTGTCGTTGGTGTTCTTGCTGCTGCTTGTGCTCATCTACTTTGCGCCGATGGCGTTCGAAGGGAAATCTCCCACAGGGGAAG
>JAUWMS010000417.1 GCA_030613045.1 Candidatus Latescibacterota bacterium
GAAACGGAGGGTGAGCACTCCCTCCTAAAGCAGAAAAAAAGCGCTCCCCCTTCCCTCGGAGGGCAGGGGGCCGGGGGGTTAGGTTGCCTTTATTCAACAAGATCGCTCTGGCGACAAAGAACCCGCGGAGTTTATCGAGAACCTCGTGGAACGGAGGAGGCTTATGATTCGGATCGGCATTATCGGAGCTACGGGATATGCGGGGTTGGCGCTGTTTCGGTTGTTGGCGCGTCATCCCGAGTCGGAGATCGTTTTTTTGGTTTCGGGGAGTCAGGCCGGAAAGCGGCTTTCCGAGGTGTATCCTCACGTAACGGGGATCGGAGATCAGGAGTTGGTGTCGCTTGCGGACGCGAAGGCTATGACGGTGGACGTGGTTTTTTTGTGTCGCGCGCACACGGAGGCGATGGCGCTGGTGCCGGAGTTTTATGAGCGGGGGATTTGGGTGGTGGATCTGAGCGCGGATTTCCGGATGGATACGGCGAAGGCGTATCGAGAGTGGTACCACCTGGCGCATACGGCTCCGGAGCTTTTGAAGACGGCGGTGTATGGCCTGCCGGAGCTTTATCGGGAGCAGATCAAACGCGCGCGTCTCGTGGGCAATCCGGGGTGTTATCCCACCGGAGCGATCCTGGCGCTGGCCCCGCTTCTGGAGAAAAGATGGATTCGGCCGGACGATATGATCGTGGATGCCAAATCCGGCGTATCGGGCGCGGGACGCAAGCCGTCGCCGCGGCCCCAGTTTGTGGAGACGAACGAGAATATCGCGCCCTATAACGTCGGACGGGTCCATCGGCACACGGGCGAGATCGAGCAGGAGCTTTCCAAGTTGGCCGGAGCGCGCTGTCCGGTGGTGTTCACGCCCCAGTTGGTTCCGATCAATAAACGGATTTTGACCACGGCGTACGCCACGTTGGAGGAGGAGGTGGGTTCGGAGGAGTTGATCGCGCTGTATAAGGCCCGGTACGAAGCGGAGCCGTTTGTTCGAGTAATGGAGGACGGCTTGCCGGAAACGAAATTTGTGCAGGACACGAATTTTTGCGACGTGGCCGTGCTGCGGGTTCCGGGCACGCGGAAGGTGCTTGCGATTACGGCGATAGACAACTTAGTTAAGGGCGCGGCGGGACAGGCCGTTCAGAATATGAATCTGATGTGCGGGATCGAGGAGACCACGGGGCTGTGGTGATTGGTTATTAGTGATTGGTGGTCGGGTGCATCGGTCACGTTTCACGTTTCACGTTTCACGTTATGGGATCGTTCCCCAAAACACAAGGAGGATCGGATGCAAATCGGACTGCTTACCACACCGTTTAGAAACGAGAATTTGGAACACGTGGCCGCGTTTGCGAGTAAGGCCGGATGCGACGCGTGGGAGGTGGCTGCGGGGCCGGGGAGCGCGCAGATCGATCCGGGCGTGCTGACGGAGGCGCGGGCCGAGAAGATCAGGAAGCTCTTGAAGAAGAAAGGATTGGCGCTTTCCAGCCTGGCGTACTATACCAACGTAGTGGATCCCGATGAGGAGAAACGGGCGGCCGTTCATCGGCACCTTCGGGCCACGGTGGATGCCGCGGCCCGGTTGGGAACGGATATCGTCTGCACGCTGGCGGGGATGCCGTTGCCCGGAAAAAGCAAGATGCAGACCATCGAGGAGGACCTTCCCGGAGCGCTGGGGCCGATCGTGGAATATGCGGCGAGCAAGGGCATCAAGATCGCGCTGGAGAATTGGTTCGCCACGAACATCCAGCATTTGGAGCACTGGGAGCGACTCTTCGAGGTGCTTCCGGCGGAGAATTTCGGGTTGAATTTCGATCCGTCGCATCTCTATTGGCAGCAGATTGATTATCTCGAAGCGGTGGACCTGTTCGCGGATCGGATTTTTCATACGCACGCCAAAGACTGCGAGGTGCGGGCGCATCGGCTTCGGAGGGTGGGCGTTCTGGAGAGCGGCTGGTGGCGGTACGTGATCCCCGGATTCGGCAGGATCCATTGGGGAGAGTACATCGCGGCCCTGAAACGAAACGGGTACGACGGGGTGCTTTCCATCGAGCACGAGGATAGCGCCTTGGGGCGTGAGGAGGGATTCGTCCGGGGAGCGGCGCACTTGATGCAGTTTGCGTGAACGGATTGCTGAAATTTCACCACGGAGATTCCAAAAAAACGGAACTGGACGTGCTCTGTGTCTCCGTGGTGAGACTTCTTTCCTTCGAACTCCGAACGCTGAACCGGGAGAAATGAGGATGGGAGAAACATTGCACACAATCGAAAGGGTACAGAACTTTGTCCAGCAGTTCGGAGAGGAGCCCTTCTTTGAGAGGACGCTTCGGAAAATGCTCGACTATAGGACGGAGCAGTATGACCGAGAATTGAAGGAGATCGAAGAAGACTTGCGCCTATTTGAACAACAATACGACCTTTCCACGGCCGCTTTTCTGAAAGAATTTCAAGCCGGTCGGATGGGCGATGACATGGATTTTCTGGAATGGGCTTCCCTTCACCGGATGAAACGGCGTATCCAGGCTCGCAAATAAGTAGGTGGACAAAATTAAACTACAATTTTAACGCAGAGGCGCAGAGGACGCAGAGAAACCCCTCAGGCAAGGGTTTGAAGTGCCCTGCGCGCTCCGCGTTTCCGCGGTGAGAATATGAAAATAATTTTGTTCAAGAATTTACGCCCCGGGAAAGACCGCCTGTTTTTCATAGAGAGGAACCCGCACAATGCCTTTCAACTCGTGAGCTTTGCGGATTGTGAATTACAGGGTTTTCAATCCGCATTCCCCAATCCGCAATCCGAAATCGCCTCAAGCCTCACAGGTCCCAGCATCCCCGAGGACAGAGGAGAATTCCCTGCTCGTCCTGCTTCCATTCGATTGAACATCGAGTTGGTGACCGCCACGCGCAGAGAGTTGCTCCCCGGCTTCAGGGGAAGCTCAAATCGAAACGGCGCCCAGAGCCGTACCCCGCAGGAGTCCCCGTTCAAGAACACCTCCGCAAAATCGCACACCTCGCCGAGGTCGAGGGTCCAGGTTCCCCGCGCAAGCATTTCGTGGGACACGTCCAGCGTGTTCTCATAAACGAGCGTCCCGGAGAAGGCGGCAGTTTCCGCTAAGGTCGTCCAATCTATCAACTCCTCCGCGAGGATTTCTCCCGTTTTTGTCTGAAGTTTCCACCCCTTTGAGAATTCGAGCATTTGCTCCACACGCCGGGGCCTGTCCTCGAACGAAGTGAAGGACTGCCAGTCGGGCTGCAAGATCGGGGCGCGTTGCGGATCTATGGCCAGCACGCGGCCGTCCCGCCGATCCAGATGCAGGGCTACGCACATGGTCTCCTCGTGCTGGGGCAGCGCCACCGCCGGATCGGAGTGCCCGGTCAGCGGAGCCCACCACTCGGCATATCCTATGCTTCGCACGGGCAGCCTGCCCGCAATCGGATTTCCCCCCTCGTTCGTGAGATAGTAAAATTCCCACCCGCCCTTTCGCACGTGGATGT
>JAUWMS010000120.1 GCA_030613045.1 Candidatus Latescibacterota bacterium
CTCTCTTTGCGTCCCTGGAAGAGCCTCAGCACCGATTACGACCTGAGCATCAAGCGGGATCTGAGAACGAATCTGGATCCCGCCAAACTTCGATTCGGCAACGAAGTGAATCGCAGCCAGACCGCGAAACTCTCCTTCGAACCCGATCTCCTCAGATGGCTGAAACAAAGCTATTCGTACCGAACTCAGTACCGGGAGAACAACGATCCCAAACTTCGGGGAGCGGCCACGGAGGATCTGGGACGAAACGTGAACAGCGATGCCACCTCCGAGGCCAAGTTCACGCTGGAACTTTCCAGACTGCTCGGTTCGTGGGTCCAGCCCCGAAAGACGGAGAACAAGCGCGAAAAGCCGAAGGACGAATCGGAGAAAAACGGCGGGAAGGCGGACGAAGAGCAAGAGGAACTCCCCGATGCGAAGGGCGGGATTCCCGAATTTCTGTCTCCGCATCTGCTCCTCGGGAAAGTGCTCGATGCGGTCGGACCGGTCACCGCTTCCTGGTCCCGCACGGAAAAGTCGGCTGTATCCGGCCTGCTCGACCGTCCGGTCTGGGCATATCAGTTCGGGATCTCGGACGACCCGGAGGTGGAAATGAGCAGCGCGACGACCACCCAGACGGACGCCCGATCCACCTCGAACCGGGCGCAATGGGCGACCAGCCTGAACCTTTCTTCGAACCTGAGCCTCAAACCCAAATACAACTATGAGCATACCTTCAGTCAGAGTTCCAGTCGCTCCGAAGACACCCGGAGTCAGACCTTTCCCGCCATCGGTCTTCGGCTGAGCGGTTTGGAACGATGGCCGCTCTTAAACCTCATGGTCCGCTCCTCGAGCCTGAGCAGCAATTACGAACGAAAATGGTCCCGACGCGGCGCACCCGAAGGCGAGGGAGAACGGATCGAACCCCTCTCCGAGGAGACCGCACATAACTTTTCTCCGCTCTTTGCCTGGTCCTTTCAGTGGAAGGGAGACGTGGGATCTTCGCTGAGGGCCACGTGGAAACGCTCCGAACGGGAAGATTTTAGGGGCAGCGGAGGCACCACCGAGAAACGGGACTTCGATCTGACCGCCTCCATAGACTACCGCTTCGAGCCGAAAGGCCGGCGACTCAACCTGCTTTTCTGGAAAAACGTCCAACTGAGGAGTCATTTAGACCTCTCCATGGACATCAGCTACAAGCACAACTACCAGGCACACGGCGTAGGAGGCGAGAAGGCCGTCCCCAGGGATGACCGCACCACGTGGTCCATCAAACCCAATGCGAGCTATCGCTTCAGCAACACCTTCACGGGCGGGGCTAAGATTGAGGTCCGCCGCGCCAGAAACAACCTGCGGGAGCGCATAGACAATTCCATTGAGGTGGGCGTGTGGGGAGAGATACGGTTGAACTGATTGGTGAGTGGTGAGTAGTGAGTGGTGATTGGTGCAGAACCCGCGGCACGCGACACGTGAAGGGGTCTCTTTGCGTTCTCTGCGTCTCTGCGGTAAGAAAAGGGGGAAAGTCTGTGTTTTCGTTGACGCGCAGGGAGCAAATCGTAGTCGCTTTGTTGGTGGCTTCGCTCGTGATCGGCGGCGGGATTTCGCTGTGGGATCATTTTTCTCCCGAGGCTACCGAAGATTTTCAGGTGGTGCGGGGGACGGAACCCCCGGAGGCCATTTCGGAAGAGGCCGAACCGGAGAAGCCCGCAAAGAAAGTGCATCTGAATACGGCTACGGCGCAGGACTTGGAGCGACTGCCCCGAATCGGTCCTAAAATGGCGCAGAAGATCCTCCAATGGCGGGCGGATCATGGCCCTTTTCGCACCGTGGAGGATCTGGCCGACATTCCGGGGATCGGAAAAAAGACGATAGACAAAATCCGGGGCATGACCACGTTTTAGTGCGCTATGGCATGAAGCGAAAATAGCTTTCTGAGCCTCTTGCAAAAGTCATAAAATAGAAATCATTGCGCAAGAGTTAAGGACGGTAACCGTAGGTCTAGCCGTTCTTGTCTGACCAAGTCTGACCAAGTCTGATCTGGATGACATAAAGAGGCAACAGACAGGAATGTCTGTTCTACCAAGCGCCTGCAAAAAGCTTATCCGTCAAAATTGCTTCGACTTATAAGGGGAAAGGTTTTCAATTCCCCCTACAAAAACAAATGCATTTTGTCATGGTGAGCGAAATGGCGTCCTCTCTTTTTTCAAACTTTTGCAAAAATCTCTCATTTAAAATTTTTTGCTTTGCACCGCGGCGTTCGCAGAGAAACTCCCTGTGGCAGCGGAAGGTCTCACTTTCTCACTTTCTCACCGTCTCACTTTCTTCCCTCTGCGGTGCAATCAGGAGAGTTATTCAACATTAAACACGAGGAGGTGACCGATGACGCAAATCAATTTATTGCCCCGTAAAAACCACTTTTGGGAGGGCATGTCCAAAATATGGGGAGTTCTGTTGGTGGGTGTTGCTTTGGCAGCGCTCGTGGGAGCCCTTATCCTGGTCGGGTCGGGATCGAAAAAAGAACCGTCTGTGAAGTCGCCGTCCGCGGCGGAAAAGGTCGTTCCGTCTGAGAGAGCGGCCGTGGAGGGAAAAGAAGCGCCCATCACGGAGATTGTCCGGCGGCGCCGCGTCTGCATGGACGTGCTGGAACGGATCCGGGAGGCGATCCCTCCTTTTGTCTGGCTGACCTCCATCACCGCCACCGCAACCGACGAAGTCTTCGTACAGGGCATGGCCTTCTCGCGGGCTCGAATCCGGGAATTCGCCCAACAGTTGGGCGGAGCGAAGCTCTCCATGATTGAAAAAAGTACCTTCGAGGGCAGGAATGTGTCCAAATTCAGTCTATCCGGCCGCCTTCCCCGGCGACCTTGCCGGGAACGGCCTCCGGCCTTCCTCTCCCCGGACGCCCGGAAGCGGACGATCGCTTCGGTTCTCCGGAAAGGAAAGCTCCTCCATTTGAGCCTCGTTCACGGTCCGGAGCAGACCGCTTTGGACCCTCCCGCATTCCGGGAGCGTTTCATCTTGCGCGGCGAGGGAATCTACGATCAACTCAAGGCGTTCATGCACGACCTGGCCGAACGGCCCGAAGCGGTGAGCGTATCCCGAATCGCAATCTCGGCCCAGGAGGCCATGCGTGCCGGAACGAGTACGGTCACAGCCACGTTTTCCCTGGATCTCTACATTCGACCGGAACCCGGGAAGACGAGGAGATAAGAACCAGGCCGAGTCGTTTGAATCGTTTATCAACCATTGGGAAAACGCGATCTCCAGCGCGCAGGGGATAAGATGAAGACAGCCATTCAAATCAAAATTATGGAGCAATTGCAGCTTGTGGTATCGGACGGGCCGCAGGCGGGGGTATATTCCACCCGTGTGGAGGACCTCTCTGAAGCCCACATTGTCGTGGATGCGCCCGTATCGGGTCGGGATGTGATTTTTCTGGAGGAGGAGTTGCCTCTATGGGTCACCTTTGCACGGGAGCACGATGCCCGCTACCGTTTTCGGTCGAAGGTGATCGGGCGGGCCTCGAAGCCGATCCCGACCATTTCTATCGCACGCCCGAAGAAAATTGAGCGCACGCAGGACCGGGAGTTCGTGCGGGTTCCAACAACGCTTCCGGCGCGATGTGTTTTCGTGAAAAAAAAGGACGAGGAGATTCCCGCCCCCTTTAAGGCAAGCATTATAGATATCAGCGCCGGTGGGATCCGGATGGGAATAGACCTGCATGCACAGGAAGCGCGGACCGATTGGACGATAAAGCGGGGAACTTTTCTTTCGGTGACCTTCGACCTGCCGGGTTTGATGCGCTTCGATCAGAAGGAGGTGCGCGTTATCAACGTGATCGAGGATCGCTGGGAACGCCTTATTCTGCTCTGTATGTTTTTGGATATCACCGAGGGCATGCGGGAACAGATCGTTCGGTATAATCTGGCTCAACAGCGGGTTCTGTTGAGAAAGGGGTTGTTATAAAGGTTTGGTGAGTGGTTGGCTTTCCACCAGTCGTCCGTTTTTTGTTTTCGGGAACTCAAATAGTGGCCTTTGATGCTGACGCTTTCGGACAAAATTCTGATCGGAGTGCTTCTCCTCCTGAGCAGTTTGAGTTTTTTGGCACTTGCGGCCTTTCGGGGTCCCGGACAGACGGTCGTCGTGGAGCAGGATGGGAAGGTGATGGCCCGGCGCTCCATAGCGGATGAAGATACGTTGCGCATAGAAGGCCCTCTCGGCGTGACCACGATTGAGATCGCGGAGGGAAAGGCGCGTGTGCTGGATGCGCCATGTCCTCATCAACTTTGCGTGAAGACCGGGGCGATCTTGAAGGCCGGAGCAATGGTGGTGTGTGTGCCCAATCGCGTGGTGGTGCGGATCGAGGGCCACCCGAAGGATGGGGTGGATGCGGTTACCCGGTAACGAAACAGAGAGCGGCAGGATCACGGGAAGATATAGGGGAAAAGGAAGTGTTCAGTATTCAGACACCAACCGTCAGACACTCCCGTTGCATCCCCGATTTTCGTGTTTCCACCGAGCCTCAACACATGCGCTCCCGGACGAAGAATTGCCCCGGACCAGGGGGAAATTTGACATTTGAATTTTGGAATTCGGCATTCCCAAAGGGACGGAGGCTGGTGCATCTGGCGTTGCTGGCGTCGGTGGGGCTGATTCTTTTCGTGTTTGAGGGGCTGATCCCCCGGCCCTTGCCCTGGCTGAAGATCGGGCTTGGGAATGTGGCTACTCTGCTGGCGTTGTTCCTCTATGGATCCGGAGGCGCTTTCGCGGTCACGGGCATTCGGGTGTTTCTCGGTTCGCTGCTGATCGGAACTTTTCTGAGTCCGGGCTTCCTCCTCTCCTCCGGCGGCGCCATGGCGAGTTGGACGGTGATGGCGCTGGTACATCGCGCGTGGCCACGGGGGTTCAGCGTGGTCGGAATAAGCATCTGGGGCGCCTGGGCGCATAATGCGGCGCAACTGATTTTGGCGCATCTCGTGTTGGTGCGAAGTCGAGGCATCTGGGCATTACTCCCTGTTTTCCTTTTGTCCGGTGTAGCCACGGGGTTTGTGACCGGAGTGGCGGCGTACTGGACGCTGGAGAGACTGAAAAAAGGCAATGAGCAATGAGTAATGAACAATGAACAATACCCCTCCCCCTTCGCCCCAAAGAGCCGCGCGCGGGAGACTCATAAGATTTTCTCGAAAAACGCCTAATTTGGAATAGACTTTTTCGACAGAATCTCATCCCTCATCCCTCATTCTTCATTACTTATTGCAAAACGGAGGAAGGTACGGTTTGACAAAGGAACAATCCAAGTGGCGTTTGCCCCGGAAGCGGTTTCGCAAAGGATTCCGGCGACTGAAGCGGGTGGGACGATTTCTCTGGGAGACCAATATCCCAAGACTGGCCGTGCTGCTGCTCGTGGTGATGTTTGTGGGGGCCACGACTGTGGGGATCATCGAGCACACCACGGGTGCGCGCGATCAATTTGGCACCCTCTCAGATGCGGTGTGGTGGGCTCTGGTAACGATAAGCACCGTGGGATACGGGGACAAAGTGCCGGTTACGGGATGGGGACGGGTGCTGACCGGTGTCTTGATTTTTGCGGGCATGGGGTGTATTTCGATCCTGACGGCCACCATCGCTTCGGTGATGACGGCACGCAGGATTAAGGAGGGCAGAGGATTGGAACAGATCAACTTCAAGGGGCATACCGTCATCTGCGGATGGAATCGTAATGTCGAGCGGGTGATCGAAGGCATCATTCAGGGGACCGCTCAGGAGATGGGGGTGGTGTTGATCAATGAGAAGCCGGAGGAAGTGATCAACGAGATGATGTTCAAGTTTCGGGATACGGACATCAAGTACGTAAGGGGGGATTTCGTGCAGGAGAGCGTGTTGCGCCGGGCCAATCTCTCCGAGGCGCACGCGGCGATCATCCTGGCGGAAGACCGGGAAGGACAGCAGGGGAGCGCGGATGACCGGACGATCCTGGCGACCCTGACCATCAAATCCATGGAGCCGGAGGTAAAAGTATGCGCGGAGTTGTTGGATGCGGAAAACGAGCAGCATCTGCGGCGTGCGGACGCGGATGAAGTGATCACGAGTGGCGCTTTCAGCGGCTTTCTCCTGGCGAATGCGGCCGTGGCGCCGGGCGTTACGCAAACCGTACAGGAGTTGCTCACGCAAGATCTCGGCAATAAGTTCTGGTGTGTGCGGATCCCTTCGCATTACGTGGATCGTCCGTTCGGGGAACTTTCCGCCTATTTTCGAAAAAAACATCAAGCCATTCTGATCGGGCTGGTTCGGGAGGAGCGAGGGATGGGATTGGACGATATCCTCACGGACGATTACTCCTCCATTGATCAGTTTATCCGGGAACAGTTCGACGAGGCGGGAAAAAACGTGGGTACCGATGTGGGAGGCCGCATTCATCTGACCGTCAATCCGAACGACGAAGCCCCCATCGGCGAACAGGATCAAGCGATCATCATCGCGCAGCAGCGCATCGAGAGTTAGAGGCAGGGATCAGGGGTCAGGGATCAGGGATCAGAGCGAAAGCTGAATTTGACATTCCAAAAGGGGAAAGGAGGTCTTCTTTGAAAACCGCAATCTATCCGGGCAGTTTCGATCCGATCACTTTCGGACACCTGGATATAATCGAGCGCGCGGTTGCGCTGTTCGACCGTTTGATCGTGGTGATAGGCGATAATCTGCGCAAGTCTCATCCGCTCTTCTCCGCTGAGGAGCGCATGGAGATGATCCGGGAGACGACGCAGGCGTGGAAGGATCGGGTATCGGTCGAAAAATTAGACGGACTGTTGGTGAATAAGGTGCATGCGACCGGCGCGCAGACCATTGTCCGGGGCCTGCGGGCGGCCACCGATTTCGACTATGAGTTTGAAATGGTCCTGACCAATCGAAGACTGGACCCCTCTTTTGAAAGTGTCTTTCTGATGCCCAACAGCCAGTATATCTATCTCAGTTCGTCCATTGTCAAGGAAGTGGTGGGCCTGGGAGGAGACGCCAGTCCGTTTGTGCCTCCCTTCGTGGCGCAAAAACTCCGCGCAAAACTCAAAAAGGACATCGTGCAATAAACAATGAGCACAAGCCAGTTATCACTTACTCACCACTCACCACTCACCACTCACCAACAGGAGGCACAGCGATGGCATCCTTACATAAGCAATTGGCCGATAAAGTGAAACCGGAGACACTGAGTTGGATATTAGACGACTCATTGGATCACAAAGGGATCGTAAAATTGTGCAATGCCTGTGCGCTGAACTACGACGGAACCCGCACGAAGTCCGTCCC
>JAUWMS010000207.1 GCA_030613045.1 Candidatus Latescibacterota bacterium
AGGGGCAAACCTTATGTTTGCCTGCGTCTGACGCACATAATCCTATCCGTCATTTGAGCCTTGACAGACCACTAGTTGTTTTTCCTTGTGCTCCGTCACGTTTGATTTGGCGGATGGGATTCCGGAAACAGATGTGGAGGAGTTCAACTCCGCCACACCATTCGAGGTCGTGGGCTGCTGGCACCCAACATAGGAACCTTGCCGGTGAGCTACACCAATTTCTCCGCTCCGGAAAAAACGTGCTCCACTTTCAGGGCGGCTGCGGCATGCCCCGGAAGTTTGGACGAATTCCATTTTTTCATGTCGTCAAAAACGGCCCCCTCGGTATGATACTCGACAGGCCCCTTCACCTGAAACGACTTGCCTTCCCTAGTGATAAAAAGCAGCGATCCCTTGCTGCCCCCTAAGATATTCACCCGCGTTTTATCGAAAAAATTGTCCGCTACAACCAGCGTATCTTCGCTGAATTTGCTGACACAGGTTGCATAGATCGCGTTCAGATTCCCTTCCGAATCTATCGTGGTCAAAACGATAGGTCCTTCCCGATTCTCCCATGCCTTGCTGACTGCCTCCGGTAATGCCGCCATGTTTATTTCTCCTTATGCGGTTCAGGATAGTGGTTCACCTACTTGCTCACCGCCGCCTTCACAAATACCACTTGCTTCGCTCCGCCCGCCTTCGCGACGATCCGACAGATGTATAACCCGCTTTCCAAATCCGCCGTGTCCCACACGATCTCGTTGTCTGCCCGTGCGGTGGCTTTGTGCGCTTCCATCCGATCCACCAACTCCCCGACACCATTGAAAATCATCACCTCCACATCGGCCTCTTGCCCCAGATAAAATCGCAGCACCGCCCGATCGCCCGTCACCGGATTCGGATAGCAATACACCTTTCCAGCGGGAAGCAGATCGTCCGATCCAGTCGGCGCGGCGCCGGATGGAGCCAAAGAAAACGTACGCGCTGGATTCGCGCCCGCCATCGGCCACAAAACGTGTCCAGATATAATCGACTTCCAAACATGCACATCCCCGCGAGCCGTCAAAGCTCCCAGATTCATCCGTCCGTCTCCGTCTGCATCCGCCACAAAGAGAGAGGACGAGATAGGCCCCAACGCGGTCAGCGGGAACTCGGGAAGCAATTCCCCTTGACCGTTCACCCCGTACACGAGACCGGTCGCCGTTCCGAACAAAATATCCGCCATGCCATCCCCGTCCACATCCGCGAGGATCGGCGTGGAGGTGATCGCGCCCACATCGTCCCTCAACGGCAGACGCGCCGGAAAGCCGGCCAGCGAAACGCCGTTGAACGCCAGCGCGTGTACTTGCGCGGTTCCTCCGACTACGATCTCCAGATAGCCGTCTCCGTTTATATCGCCCAACACGGGTCCTGTGGACAAACCATCCATCAGGGATACGGGGAATCCTTCTTTCAACTCGCCTGTATGAGCGTCTAAAGCCACTACCGTACCCTTAGTCGTTGCCGCTACAATATCCACTGCTCCATCCAGATCAATGTCCCCCAAGACCGGGCCAAAGTCTATCCGTTCTCCTCCATACCACAAGAAACGTCGCCTCCTATCGGCGAAAGAAAACACCGAGCCTTCCCTCAAAACGCCCATGACCTCTGCTTGACCATCGCCATCCTCATCTGCTGCCGCCAGTCCGACGATGGCTCCTCTCGAACTAGACTGAAATACCCAAGGCTCTATCAGCGCTATCTCAGTCTCATGACCTCCGACAGCTACCTCCAATCCCTCCCACTCTTGATCAAAATCCGCCACGGTCGGACCGCCTGTTATGAGAAACCCTACTTCCGACCGCCTGAAAAGATCCGCCGCGCCGTCAGCGTCCTCATCCACCGGCCGCCAACAACGAATCGAACTGTCCGCACACGCCACCACAATCTCCTGCAATCCATCGCCGTCCAGATCCGCCGAAGCCACCCCGGAGCATGCCGAGCCTCCCGTGGAAGCAAACCATCCATCGCTATTCCCCGCGAAAAACGGCGTCCCATCGCCGCGCCAGACGAACACGTCTCCCGAATCCGAGACCGCAACCAACTCACCCGCGCCATCGCCGTCGAGATCGGCCCACAGCGGCGCATGGTCCCTGAATGTCCCCGCAACCTTTCGTGGCCACCCGCGCACGTTCCGCTCAAACGTGATCCGAACCGCCATCGTATCCCCGCGCGCACTGAGCACCTTGATCCGCACCCCGCTGTCCGCGCCTCCGTACGTGGCCGAACCCGGTGTCGTATCCGGCCCGAACACGGTCTTCCCCCCCACGAAAAAGGCGTCGCCCGGCTCACCGTCTATGCCCTCCCAGTCCGGATCCCCCCAATCGGCATACACGCGATGCGGATTCCCGATGTCCTTTCCACCATCCGCCTCCTCCAGATCTATCCCCCGGTGCATCGGGTCCGCGTTGATCCGATTGGTCGCCCGGCCTTGCTTGATCACGTGCTCGTCAATGTGATAGATGAGCACCCCGGAACCCGGAACAAAAGCATCGTAGTTCGCCACCGATGTCCACACGCCCGAGGAATCCGCTGGATTGGAGAACGTCACTCCGTCCGGCAGTCCCGCTCCCGAATAGTGCGCCTCGCGGTTCTCCAATAGGAAATGCTCCTGCGAATTCACCGGAATTTTCACCACCTTCGGAAGCCCGCTGGTGATGTGCGCGGCCGCAAGCTGCACCGTTGTATCGCGCCGAACCACCAACGGCTCGGTCCATCCCAACGTCACCTTCGACCACGCCATCGGATGGCACGGCACAAAGCCCGCCAACGCCGAGGAATCCCGGACCGCTCCGGTGGAATCCGGAACAGTTAGGATCGCGCTGGCATTCATATCTCCCACATCCATCAAACTCCATCCGCCCAACGCAGGCAAACCGTCCTTCAGGTTCGACAACACCGGCAGGCCCAGTTGATGCCCGAACATCTTCGCCATCAAGCCGTTGAGTCCTCCGTTGCCTCGAAAGCCCACGGACTCGGGGACGATCCAGCCGTTCCGGATCTCGCCACGGTGATCCATCTCTATTGGCCCTTCGCCATACCGCTCCAAATCCTCCATGGACAAATACGCCGATGGAATATCGTTCAACCCTCCGCTGCTCTCCTTGCCGCCGCCCGCGTGGATCACGAGAAAACTCTGATAGGACGAGAAATCCAGACGTCCTTCCTCCGCCGAATCCGCCAGCGCCACCGCATCCCGAAACAGCTCCACTAACTTCCGGTCCTGCGCCTCCTGCGTGCGCCCGCTGCCATAATCTATCATCGTCCGCGACAGCCGATAGGACGAATTCGTCTCCTGAGGAAACACGTCGAACGCGATCTCGATCTTTCCCTCCGACACGGTGCGATAATAATTGGCCAGCGCCTCGAGGTGAAGCTCATAAAACCCTTTGTCGTGCGGAGGTACATCGTACGGAAACCGATAGGCCGCTTTGACCTCCCCCTCGAACCGCCTCAGATCGAACGTGCCATCACCAGTCGTCGTGGAATGATCCGGCTCCTCCCGGGGAAAGGACACCCGCAGCGCCAGGATACGCCATTGCTCCGTGGCCTGCGCATCCGAAGAAGTGAGCAGCGCCAAAGCCATCAAAAAAATGCAAACCCATTGCCCGAATTGCCAGAATTTCAAAGATTGTCTGAAGGGCCAGCACCCCAGTTTTGACAATCTTTGAGATTTTGGAAATATAAGTCGTTTCACTTTGTTGTCCCCTCGCTTTGTTCGATACGATAGGAAACGTTGATCCGTTGCGAATATCCTATCTGCACTCTTCCCTCAAGCGAAAGTAATCCTCGCGCGACAACTTTGCTGTTCGTATCAATCCCCTGATGATATCCGTATCCACATCCTTGTATTCAGGGATTACAACAGGTCGAAGGCAGCCCGATTTTGTTCCGACATGGTGGCTTCCCTTTTTCCGCCAATGGCCGAAGCCCACCTTCGAAAAGATACACTTCAGCACAAACCACGATTCGGGCGTGATACGAGGCATCCCTCAGGCCCTCATAGAGAAAGAGAAAGGAACTTTATCGGAGTAAATCGTCTGATGTTGATCAGGATGGAGCCGGTGTTTTGCCCCGGACGCAGGCACCATAAGCTGGAATCCCGCCTCCGACAGAATCTGCTCCAGCGTGCCCAGCCGGACCGCTTCCTCCAAAAACAACCGGACCGCTTCCTTTAAGTTCTGCCTCGCCTCTTCTTTCGTATAACCCTGAGAATAGACGTCCAACTCAGGACAATGGGCTACAATACAATGCCCCTTATCTTTGAGAGAACCGGTAATGCTGATCAAAGCATTCATAAGCATCGCCCCTTCAGATCCGTCAGAATTCGGCAAAGATCAGATTTCCAAAGCCTTCAACACCTTGGGAATCTTTCTCTTCTTACGTTATCTAAAACCGCACCTTCCTCCTCAATGGTTCCGCGCTCGCTTCTTCCGACGGCAGCTTCGGATAGACGAAAGGCAGATCCCACACAAATTCCCGTTTGGGCACATTCCCTAACCCCACAATGACGAACTTCACGAATGCGGTATCCTCTCCGATCATGGGCTTCTTTGCTCCGAGTTTCCGGTTCACGAAGAACACACGATAGCGGTCGCTGGCCTCCAGACGGTCGAATTGAGGCATGTCAAACAGATACGGATAGGCTCCGGCCATGCCCCGGGCCGCGTACCGATTCCCGTCCTCGTCCTCCAAAAACGTCCGGCTCCCGAGATCCACGACAGGCTCAGGCTGGCTCCCGCGGTTCTCCACGTACACGGAAAACACCAATCGGCCGTATTGAGCGTACCCCCACTCCTCGTTGTAGCGCGTTCTCAGACGCGGCGCATTCCGGGCGAACACCCGGTCCGCCACCTTCTGCACATACCGATTCCGAAGCATCGCATACTGTCGTTTCTCCAACGGATTGGAAAGATCGAGCGCGCCGTACACCGCATTGTACACCCGGTAAAAACCGGCGATCCCGCCATCGTCCGCCGGATACTCCGAATCCGCAAACGTCGTCACGATCCGGCGGACTTTGCTTTCCAATTGCTCATCCGTCCATCCTCCGCGCTCCGCCTCCTTGTAAAGCCGCATCACCTCAAACGCAAACGTCTGAAAGGCCACCTGCACGTAAATTCCGCCCTGCTCATCGCTCCGCGTCACCAATCTGGCGACCTGTTCGTACGTCTTCTCCACCGGCGTCTTTTCCACACCGGCCGGTCCGCATCCAATGAGGAGGCACAGGAGCACGAAAATAATAAGTCTATTCACTTGAATATCCTCAAGATTTAGCATCCAAGTATTCTTCTTCTTGATCTTGCGAACTTCTCCTCCCCCGCCCACGCGGAATTCAGGCTTTAGCCTTTCAGTTGGAGCCGACGTTCCCCCCTCAGAATGAAAGGCTAAAGCGTTAATTCCTATAGAAGAAGAAAAGCAGGAGCAGAATGAAGATTTCTCAGACGAAGAGGACTGAGTAATGAGTGATGCGCTTCCTCCGAATCGGGGTGGTTGGGCGGGGTATTGCTCATTGCTCATTGCGTTCTGCAAACTCCGCCAACGCAGGGCGCTCCACCGCGATGTAATCCGCGTACCGCATTCGGATCGAAACCGTGTGTTCTCCCGCATTGAAATTGATCTGCTCATTCTGCCCCAATAACGGATCACAGAATGTCCGCATCCCGAACAGACTCCCGAACGGGGGAAT
>JAUWMS010000494.1 GCA_030613045.1 Candidatus Latescibacterota bacterium
GATCTGTCCCCGCATCCGGCCGTTCACCGTTCCTTCGAGGCGAACGTCAACGATCCGTCCCATCCAAGCCTCCTCGCCCTCCGCCATTATCCGGATATAGTTATCCGATAGTCCCGTCAAAAGTCCCGTTTTTCGATCCCGTCTTCCCTCGAACAAAACCGGAAGCGTTTGCCCCACAAATTGCTCCGCGAAGGCTCGACGCTTGGCTTCCCCGATCCCCCGGAGCAGTGCCGCCCGTTCTTTTTTTACCTGCTCGGGCACCGGATTTTCCATCCTGGCGGCTTTTGTCCCCGGCCGTTTCGAAAAGGGAAACACGTGCAGATAGGACAGAGGCAGTTTCTCAATCAACCCCCGGGTGCGCTCGAATTGTAACTCCGACTCTCCCGGAAAGCCCGCGATGACATCCGCGCCCAACGCGATCCCCTCAACGCGTTCGTGCAACAAGGAGATCACCTCGTGATGCGCATCCGCTCCATAGCTTCGATTCATGCGTCTCAATATCTCATCGTCCCCGCTCTGCAGCGAAATATGCACGTGCCGGCACACTTTTTTTGAGCGGGCGATAAAGTCTATCCAATGCTCCGAAAAGTCGCTGCAGGCGATGGAACTCAATCGAAACCGCTCCAATCCCTCCAATTTTTCCAAGCGCTCCAGGATGTCCAACAGATCCAGAGACGGCGAAAGATCGAGGCCATACTGAGCGATGTGAACGCCCGTCAGCACGATCTCCCGATAGCCCGCCTCGACCAACCGCTTTGCCTCCCGAAGCACATTCTCCAGGGCCCGGCTCCGGCTGGGTCCCCGGGCGAACGGCACGATGCAATACGAGCAAAAACGATCGCACCCATCCTGAATTTTCAGAAGGGCCCGCGTATGCTCCGAAAGCCCCCGCACGTCCCACTCCGCAAATCGGCGCAACTCATCCCTCGGGCCTATGGCTATCTTCGGGCCGCCATCCAGCACCCGCTCTACGAGATCCGGAAGTTCCGCCTTCCCCGCGGTTCCGACGACGAGTCCCACGCCCTCGATCTGAGCCAGCCTGTTCGGATCCATCTGCGCGTAACATCCCGTCGCCACCACCAATCCATCCTTGCAGACCCGCGCCGCGCGTCTTAGCACCTGCCGACATTGATAGTCGGTCCGCTGCGTGACCGTGCACGTGTGCACCACACAGATGTCCGACGCCTCTCCGAAAGGGACGATCCGAATCCCCCGTTTTCGGAATGCTTCCCGCATCCCTTCCGTCTCATACTGATTGAGCTTGCACCCCAAAGTATAGAAGGATACCGTTTTGTTTTGTGCGATCATAGGTGCTCTGAATTTTCAGAAAAGCTGTGGAAAATCTTATCCAGTCATTGCAAGCCGAAGGTGGCGCCAACTCCTGCCTATAGCGAATAGTCAGCGGCCCACGACTTCGAATGATGTGGGGGAGTTGAACTCCGCCACATCTGTTCCGTTGTCACGGCGAGAAACGCAATGATAGGTTGTTATCTGATATTATTCATAAATACTTAACGCAGAAAGGCTGAGGAAGAAGTGTCCTCAGCCTTTCCGTTTCCCTCTTCATCTTCCCGGAAGGCCAGCCCGAGATTATTCCTCGGTCTCGGTCTTGGATTCCTCGGGAGCTTCCTTAGTCGGAAGTTCCTCTGTCTCCGTTTCCGCCTCAGGGGCCGTTTCCGACTCGGACTCAGAGGAGTCCGCCGTTTTTTCCTCAATCCCGGCGGTGTCCAGGACTTCAGGGGCTTCCGCGGCCTCCTCGGCAGCTTCCTCTTTCGGAGCCGTCTCCGAAGCTTCGGACTTCTCCTCAGTAGTCTCTGAGGCGGTTGGCGCCTCCCCGGCCACTTCCTCTTTCAGAGCCGTGTCCGAGGGTGCTGGAATCTCCTTGGCAGCCTCCAGCGACGCCACGCCTTCCTCTGTCGTAGCGGTCTCCGGTTCAGCCACTTCCTCAGAGCCTTCCGAAGGTTTCGCCGTTTCTTCCGGAGCGGATGGTTCAGACGTTTTTTCCGTCTCCTCCGACGGCGCGGCCACCAGTGTTTCGGCGACTTTTTGCACCGTTATGGGCTTGGGTGCGTACCTGGCGCGGTAGGTCTCCAACTCCTTCCGCTCCTTATCCCGGAAGTACTCCTGCACACTCAGCACGATCCGTCGCTGCTGGCCGTCGAACTCGATCACCTTTAACGGGAGTTCGTCGCCCACCGAAAGCACCTCCTCCGGTTTCCGGATGCCCGGCTGAGCCAACTGCGATGTGGGCACAAATCCCTCCACATCTCCGTCCAACTCCACGATGGCGCCGCGGTCGAGCAGGCGCACCACGCGTCCGGTGGTCTCCGTTCCCTCGACATAGCGGGCGGCCAGATCCTCCCACGGATTTTCAATCGTCTGCTTGTACCCCAACGAAATACGGCGTTTTTTTCGATCTATGTTCAGGACGACCACTTCCGCCATTTCGCCCTTCTTCATCACTTCGCTGGGATGATGGATCCGTCTGGTCCACGACATATCCGAAATGTGCACCAGCCCGTCTATCCCCTCTTCCACCTCCACAAACGCGCCGAAGTTGGTCAGGTTTCGCACTTTGCCCATAACCCGGGCTCCCACCGGATAGCGTTCGTCCAGCGTCTCCCAGGGATCCGGCTCGACCTGTTTCAGCCCGAGAGAAATTTTCTCTTCGGCCTTGTTGATCTTCAGGATCACGGCTTCCACGACGTCTCCGATGGCCACCACCTTGGACGGATGCCGGATGTGCTGCGTCCACGACATCTCCGAGATGTGCACCAGTCCCTCGATGCCCTGTTCCAACTCCACAAACGCGCCGTAGTCGGTGATGCTCACCACCTTGCCCCGCACCTTTTCGCCGACCGGATATTTCTCCTCCACGTGCTCCCACGGATAGG